>JBEVHX010000066.1:0-17091 GCA_040510995.1 Candidatus Nanopelagicales bacterium | reverse complement strand
AGATCGCCCTGGCCAAGGCTGACCTGTCGGCCAGCGCCAAGGCCGGAGGAAAGGGCATCGGTTTCTTCCTCGGCGCCGCAGTTCTGGCTGTCTTCGCGTGGCTGCTCATCAGCTTCGGCCTGGTGTATGCGCTGAGCGAGACCGGCTTGCCGCTGTGGGCCTGCTTCCTGATCGTGGCCGCTCTCTATCTGATCATCGCGGCCGTCGTCGCGTTCCTCGGCAAGAAGCAGTTCGACAAGTTCAGCACCGAACAGCGTTCGGTCGTGGTGGCCAAGGAGACGGTCGAGGTCCTCAAGACCCGTCACCCGGTCTAGCGCGGACGCCGAGACCGGGACGTCGGCGGGGTTGCGAGCTGGCCGGTCCCAACGGAAAGCGACCCGCTACTCGCAGGGCCCGGTCGACACCGGCTCGGTCCGGTCCAGACCCTCCTCTGCCCGACCGCCAACCTCGGCGGCGGTGAGCGCATACCCGGTCTCCGGGTCGTCGACTGACGCCGCGAACACGACCCCGAGCACCGACCCGTCCGGCGCGAGTAGCGGGCCGCCGGAGTTGCCCGGCTGCACGTTGGCCCGTAGCGAGTAGACCTCGCGGGTCACCCCCGAGCGCCCGTAGATGTCCTCACCCTCGGCCTGAAGGACCGAGCGCACGCGCGCCGCGCCGAAGGTCAGCGGACCGTCATTGGGGAAGCCGGCCACGATGACGTCCGCGCCGCGTCGCGCCGGTGGTCCGAACGACAGTGCGGGTGCGGCCAGGTCAGGCACCGCCAGGACCGCCACATCGCGGCCGGGATCGAAGACGATGACCCGCGCGTCAAGCGCCTTGCCGGTGCCAGCTACCTGGACCTGCGGCCGCTCGACTCCGGCCACCACATGCGCGTTGGTCATCACGCGTTGGGTCGCATACACGAAGCCGCTGCCCTCGAGCCGCTGCCGGCAGTCCTCGGCGATGCCGACGACCTTGACCAGGCTCTGCGCGGGAGCCCCCGGGTCCGCGGCGATCGTTGGGTCCGGCGGGTCGACCGGCAGGATCCGCTCTGGCGCCAGCGCGCCGAACACCCTCGGGAAGCCGGTCGAGTCGAGCAGGTCCCCGAAGGACTGGAAGATGGCGTTGGCGTCCCGCGGGATCACCTCATCGACCGTGGTCAGCACCTTCGAGTCGCGAATCCGGCTGGACAGACCGCCCGTGGCGTCGACCTGGACGGCAAGCGATGCGATCAGCCACGCCCCGAGCAGCAGGCCGCAGACGCTGACGAGCGCACCGCCCGCTGCGTCGGCCGTCCTCGCGACCCGCGACGTGACGCTTCCTCGCAGTCGGGTGCCGGCCATGGTGGCCAGGATCTGACCGCCGATCGCCAACCCGAGCACGATGCCGAGTGCGAGCAGAGCGGTCCCGAGCCCACCGTCGGTCTGTCCGAGCAGCTCGGGCGCGAGCCACAGGCCGACTGCTCCCCCGACGAGAAATCCGGTCAGTGAGAGCACGCCGACGACGAACCCCTGCCGATACCCCGACACCGCGAAGCCCAGCATGGCGACAATCAGGAGCAGGTCGATGATGCTCACGGCGCCGCCCGGATCGTGCCCGGTGGCAGGTCCTCGACCCGGTCGAGGTCCCACGGGACCTCCCAGCCGGCGACTGCGAACAGCCCGTCGAGCAGCATCGCGGTGAAACCCCAGACCAGCAAGCCGCTCACCGTGAACGCTGGCCCGATGTAGCCGATCGGGTGGCGCACCCGCAGCCGGTTCGCCGGGTCGAGCAGCTCGGACAGCGGCACCCGGTGCACAGAGGCGACCTCGGCCGGATCGCGCACCGACACCGGCGACGGGTCGCGCCACCAGGCCAGCACCGGAGTCACAACGAACCCGCTCGGCGGCAGCCACAGCTCCGGCAGCTCAGCCAGCACCTCGACGCCTGCCGCGTCGAGCCCAGTCTCCTCGACGGCCTCCCGCAGCGCGGTCGCGACCGGGCCGCTGTCGTCGTCGTCCGCCGCGCCACCCGGGAAGGCCGGCTGGCCGGCGTGGCTACGCATGTCATGGGCCCGCTCGATCAACAGGATGTCCGGCCCGGATTCCGGGTCCTCGCCGAACAGCACCAGCACGGCCCCGCGTCGACCGCCGTCCTCCGGCGGCAGGAAGCGGGACAGATCCTCCGGAAGCAGACTGCTGGTCCGTTGCAGCAATGGTTGAAGCCACCCCGGCACGGTCACGCTGCGTCGTCCGCCAGGGTCGGGGAGGACTTCACCAGCGACTGGGCCTTCACCGGATCGATCTCGCCGACGCCGTATGACGGGCACCAGCGGGCGACCGGGCAGGCCCCGCAGGCCGGTCGGCGTGCGTGGCAGCGGCGCCGGCCGTGCCAGATCAGATGGTGCGACAGCATTGTCCAGTCGCGCTTGGGGAACAGATCGCCAACCGCCACCTCGACCTTGTCCGGGTCCATCTGGTCGGTCCAGCCGAAGCGCCGCGCCAGCCGGCCGAAGTGGGTGTCCACGGTGATCCCAGGCACGCTGAACGCGTTGCCAAGCACCACGTTGGCCGTCTTGCGCCCGACGCCGGGCAGGGTCACCAGATCGGCCAGCCGTCCGGGCACCTCCCCGCCGTAGCGGTCGCAGATGGCCTGCGCCATCCCGATGATGGCGGTCGCCTTGTTGCGGTAGAAACCGGTGCTCCGGATGAGCTCCTCGAGCTCCGTCCGGTCGGCGGCCGCATACGCCGCCGCATCGGGATACCGCGCGAACAGCACCGGAGTGGTCAGGTTGACCCGGACGTCGGTGCTCTGTGCGGACAAGATCGTCGCGACCAGGAGCTCGAGCGGGCTGCCGAAGTCCAGCTCGCAGCGGGCGTCCGGATAGGTCAGCGCGAGCTCACGGTCGATCCGGCGCGCTCGGCGCACCAGCGCCGTCTGCGTCTCTCGTGCGGGGTCAACCACGCAGGAAGCGTACGGGCGAGAGCCGACGGCTGCCCGGTCCGGCCGACAAGCCTGGCCACCCTGCGCCAGACTGGGCACGATCTCGCGATCTGGACGGATGCCCGCCTGACGCAGGAGGACTGGTGGACGACAACGTACTGGCTGAGGCCCCCCTGTTCGCCGGACTGGACGCAGACGCTGCGGCGGCGCTTCGGGCCTCGATGACGGACGTGGCCGTGAACCGCGGCACGGTCCTGTTTCGCGAGGGTGAGCGGGGCGACCGGCTCTACGTGGTGCTCGACGGCAAGATCAAGCTTGGCATCACCTCCACCGACGGCCGCGAGAACCTGCTGGCGGTCCTCGGCCCGGCGGAGATGTTCGGCGAGCTGTCGCTGTTCGACCCTGGGCCGCGCACCGCGACCGCGACCGCGTTAACCGATGCGACCCTGGCCGGGCTCGGACACGCCGACCTGGATTCATGGCTCGCAGGGCGGCCGGAGGTGGCCTCGGCCCTGCTGCAGGCGCTGGCCCGTCGGTTGCGGCGCACCAACGAGGCCATGGCCGACCTGGTGTTCAGCGACGTTCCTGGTCGGGTGGCCAAGGCCCTGCTCGACCTGGGGGAGCGCTTCGGCCGCACCGGGCCGGACGGCCTGCAGGTCACGCACGACCTCACCCAGGAGGAGCTGGCGCAGCTCGTCGGCGCCTCGCGCGAGACGGTGAACAAAGCGCTGGCCGACTTCGCCCAAAGGGGGTGGCTGCGGCTCGAACAGCGCAGCGTGGTGCTGCTCGACCTCGACCGGTTGCACCGTCGCGCCCGCTGACCGCTCCGTGCGCCCGCTGACCTTCGCGAATGCTGATCAGTGCGCGCGCAGGTAGTCGAGCTGGGCGCGGACCGACATCTCGGCCGCCGGCCAGAGCACGGGATCGACGTCGGCGTACACCCGACGGACGACCTCCGCGGCCGTCCGGTCCCCGGCAGCCACCGCCGCCTCGACCTGGGCCAGCCGCTCCGCCCGATGCGCGAGGTACTGCTCCACAACGGCAAGCGCATCGCCGAGGACCGGCCCGTGCCCCGGGAGCACCGTCGTGACCCCGCTCGCTGACGCCAGGTCGCGCAGGCGCAGCAGTGACGCCAGATAGTCGGCCAGCCGTCCGTCCGGATGCGCAACCACCGTGGTCCCGCGACCCAGCACCGTGTCGCCGGTCAGGACAGCCGCGTCGGCGAGCAGCACGAAGCACAGCGAGTCCGCCGAGTGCCCCGGTGTGGCCACGACCTTGACGACCAGGCCGCCGACCTCAACGACATCACCCGACGCCAACGCCTCGTCCACACCCCGTTGCCGCTGGTCCAGCGCGCGCACCTGCGCCCCCGTCCGGTTGCCGAACAATCGCGCTCCCGCGGCATGGTCGGCGTGGGTATGCGTCAGCAGGATCAGCGCAACCCGCCGGCCTTCCGCCTCGACCGACGCCTGCACCGCCGTCAGGTGACCGTCGTCGTCCGGCCCTGGGTCCACCACCACCGCCAGCGAGGATCCAGGCTCGGCCAACACCCACGTGTTGGTGCCGTCGAGGGTCATCGGGCCGGGGTTCGGCGCCAGCACGCACCGGGCCCGCGGCGTCGCCGGCCCACCCGCGTATGCCTGCGTGGTCACGCCGGCTCCACCGGGATCTCCGGCTCGTACGGCGGAGGCATCTGGGGCGGCGCCGCCGTCAGCACATCCGGCACCGAGCGGTAGACCGCCAACTGCCGCAAGGTGAATCTCGTCGGCGGCAGCATCGACCAGGTGCCTGCCTCGACCTCGTCCAACGCGTCGGCCGGCCGGCTCCAGTCTGCAAACACCGCCTCGGCCCCGGACATGGCCGGCGGGACATCGCCATCACTTGCGGCCACGAAGAACCGGGTGTCGTAGCGAATCGGCGACCCACGCGGGGTGACCCAGCGTGACCACGGTCGAAGCGCAGACCGGTCGAGGCGAACCCCGGTCTCTTCCCAGGTCTCACGCACGGCCGTATCCCACAGGTCGGCGTCCCCCTCCTGCCAGGCGCCTCCAGGGAAGACCACCATCCCGGCCGCGAACGCCATCGTCGAGGCGCGATGCATCAGCCAGACCTCAACGCCGTCCGACCCCTCACGCAGCAGGACGACCGTCGCAGCATCCCGTGGCTGCGTGCTCAGCGAACCTCCACCAGCAGCTCGACCTCGACCGGCGCGTCGAGCGGCAGCACCAAGACACCGACCGCGCTGCGGGCATGCGTGCCGGCGTCGGCGAACACCTCACCGATCAGCTCGCTGGCGCCGTTGACCACCCCCGGCTGTCCGGTGAAGTCGGGGGCGCTGGCAACGAAGCCGACGACCTTGACCACTCGGACCACCGAGGAGAGGTCACCGATCTCCGCCTTGACGGCGGCCAGCGCATTGAGCGCACACGTGCGGGCCAGCTCTTTGCCTTGCTCCGGGCCGATCTGCGCACCGACCTTGCCCGTGGCGACGAGCTTGCCTTCGACCATCGGCAGCTGCCCCGAGGTGTAGACGTACGCGCCGGTCCGCACTGCGGGAACGTATGCGGCCACCGGCGCGGCCACTGCGGGCAACGTCAGCCCGAGCGCCGCGAGCCGCTCCTCCGGGCTCACGGTCGAGGCCGCTTCAGGTAGGCGACGAGTTGTTCGGGATTCGGACCGGGCACGACCTGGACCAGCTCCCAGCCGTCCTCGCCCCCGTTGTCGAGAATCTGCTTCGTGGCGTGGACCAGGAGCGGCACCGTCGCGTACTCCCACTTGGTTGCGGCATCGGTCATGGCGGCACTGTACGGACCGCCATCTAGTCTCGGTCCGTGGTGACGCCGAGCGGGTCCGTGGCCAGCTGGCGCGGGGTGCAGCTTCACGTCGTCACGGGCAAGGGTGGCACCGGCAAGACCACGGTTGCGGCCGCCCTCGCGCTGGCGCTCGCGGCCAGCGGTCAGCGCACGCTGATCTGCGAGGTCGAGCAACGGCAGGGCTTCGCACAGCTCTTCGACGTCCCGCCGCTTCCGTACGAGGAGCGACGAGTGGCCGTGGCCGCCAACCGCGGCGAGGTGTATGCACTGGCCGTCGACCCCGAGGCCGCTCTGCTGGAGTACCTCGACATGTTCTACAAGCTTGGGCGGGCTGGTCGAGCGCTCAGGCGCGTCGGCGCGGTCGACTTCGCCACCACGATCGCCCCTGGGCTGCGGGACGTGCTGCTGACCGGCAAGATCTACGAGGCTGTCGGTCGACGGCGCTCGGGGCGGCGCCTGTACGACGCGGTGGTGCTCGACGCACCCCCGACAGGGCGGATCGGCCGGTTCCTCAACGTCAACGAGGAGGTCGCCGGCCTTGCGAAGGTGGGTCCAGTCCGGCAGCAGTCGGACTCGATCATGTCGTTGCTGCGATCACCACGGACGGTGGTGCATCTCGTCACCATTCTCGAGGAGATGCCGACTCAGGAGACGGTCGACGCCGCGGCCGAGCTGACCGGCCTCGGCATCCACCTCGGCGCGGTCATCGTGAACCGTGTCCGGACGACTCCGCTCACCAAGGCTCAGCTGACCGCGGTCGGCAAAGGGCGCGTCGACACGGCGGAGATTGCTGCTGGTCTCAAGGAGGCCGGCCTGGCGGCTACATATGCGGACGCCTTGATCGCGCAGACCAAGGATCTTGCGAAGCGCGTCGCCCTGGAGTCAGCGGAGCGCACGGCCCTGTCCGCGCTCAACCGCCCGCTGGTGAAGCTGCCCTGGTTGCGCGATGGCATCGACGTCGGCGCGCTGTACACGTTGGCGGGCGAGCTGGCTCGGCAGGGACTGAGATGATGACGCTGAACGTCGACGCGCTGATTCGCGATCCGATGACCCGCATCATCGTGTGCTGTGGGTCCGGTGGTGTGGGCAAGACGACGACCGCGGCCGCGCTCGCGCTCCGGGCCGCGGAGCAGGGCCGCAGCGTCGTGGTTCTCACCATCGACCCGGCACGTCGGCTTGCGCAGTCGATGGGGCTGACCGAGCTCGACAACACTCCGCGACCGGTGCAGGGGATCAGCGCAGGCGAGGGCGGCGGGCAGCTCGACGCCATGATGCTTGACATGAAGCGAACCTTCGACGACATCGTCATGGCGCACGCCGATCCGGCGAAGGCCGAGCAGGTGCTGGCGAACCCGTTCTACCAATCCTTGTCGAGCTCCTTCTCGGGCACGCAGGAGTACATGGCGATGGAGAAGCTGGGCCAGCTCCGGGCCCGCGCCGATGCGGAGGGCACCTGGGACCTGATCGTCGTGGACACCCCGCCGAGCCGCTCGGCGCTGGACTTTCTTGATGCCCCGCAGCGGCTGGGATCCTTCCTGGACGGCCGGTTCATTCGGCTGCTGATGGCACCTGCGCGCGCCGGTGGTCGGGTGTTCTCGCGCGCGGTCGACGTCGGGTTCAGCGCGGTGAACGGTGTGCTCAACCGGGTCCTCGGTGCCCAGATGCTGCGCGACGTGCAGACCCTGGTCGGGGCGCTGGACACGATGTTCGGCGGCTTCCGTGAGCGGGCCGACCAGACCTACAAGCTGTTGCAGGCTCCGGGCACCGCGTTCATTGTGGTGGCCGTGCCGGAACCGGACGCCCTGCGTGAGGCGTCCTACTTCGTGGACCGGCTGAGCAACGAGCGGATGCCGCTCGCCGGACTGGTCCTCAACCGGGTGCACCACAGCGACGCGACCCAGCTTCGGCTCGAGCGGGCCGTGTCCTCCGCCGACCAGATCGAGAATGAGCACCCGTTGACCGCGGGCATGCTCCGGGTGCACGCCGACCTGATGCGGGTGATCGATCGGGAGTCCCGCCTAGTCGGGCGGTTCACGTCCGCCCATCCGCGTGTCCGGATCGCGCGGGCGCCCGCGCTCGCAACCGACGTGCACGACCTGGATGGCCTGCGCACGGTCGGCGAAGCGCTGGCGTCATGACATCGCGCAAAATGAACTTTGGTGGGGTTGGGTGGCATGCCCGCCAAGGTCCGCTCCGCGCAAACGCGACTAACTCGCTCTGACGTGGTCAACCGGGACGTGGTGCTCGTAGTCGTCGCGGGCCCGCTCGAGAAGCTGACGCCACGACGCGACGTTGGCTCGCCGACGCAACAGCGCGCGCCGCTCGCGTTCCGTCATTCCGCCCCAGACGCCGAACTCGACACGGTTGTCCAGCGCGTCGGCCAGACACTCGGTACGCACCGGACATGCGGCGCACACCGTCTTCGCGCGGTTCTGCGCTGCACCCTGCACGAACAGCGCGTCAGGGTCGGATGCGCGGCAGGCTGCCTTGGCGATCCACTCCTGCACCCAGGCCATGATCGCGAACGTAGAACTCGGGATCGACGCCCACCATGCCCGTAGGTATCAATTTCCTCTAGTCATAACGGGCTATGGACACAGCCACTTGAGTCACAGCCGTGACATCTGTCACGCGACTTACCCGCCCAAAGCCACGTACCGTTAGGCGGGTGCCGAGCGAGAAACCACGCAACCTCTTGGGTCGCGCCACGCTGTTCGCCGGGTGCGCCATACTCGCCGGCCTCCTCGTGGCCGGCATGGCGCTCCCGTTCGTCGGCACGGCTGGCATGGTCGCCCGCGGCACAGCAAACGACTTCGAGCAGCTGCCGACCGTGCTCGAGACTCCCGCGCTCCCTGAGCAGTCGACGATCCTGGCGGCAGATGGCACTGAGATCGCCAAGGTCTTCGCGCAGAACCGCGTGATCGTCCCGCTCGAGCAGGTTGCTCCGCTCATGCGCGAAGCGATTGTCGCGATCGAGGACGAACGCTTCTACGAGCACCGGGGTATCGATGTCCAAGGGACCGTTCGAGCGGCTCTGACCAACCGCGCCTCGGGTGAGATTCAGCAAGGCGGCTCGACGATCACCCAGCAGTACGTCAAGAACCTGCTCATCACCGCAGCCACGAACGACGACGAGGTCGAAGCGGCCCGCGAACCCACTGTCGCGCGCAAGCTGCGTGAGATGCGGTATGCAATCGGCCTGGAGAAGCGCTACTCAAAGGACGAGATCCTTGAGGGCTACCTCAACGTCGCGTACTTCGGTGCGGGCGCATACGGCATCGAAGCCGCGTCCCGGCGGTACTTCAGCAAGAGCGCGGCCGAACTTGGCCTGCCTGAGGCGGCCACGTTGGCCGGCGTTCTCCAGCAGCCCGTCGGTTTCGACCCCACACGAAACCCGGAGGCGTCGCAAGACCGCCGAGACGTCGTTCTCCGCGCCATGCGCGACCAGGAGTACATCACCGACGCCGAGTACCAAGCCGCGGTCGCGGTGCCGATTGCGTCCTACATCAAGGTGTCCGAGACGCCGAACGGCTGTGCAACGGCGCTCGCGCCGTACTTCTGCGACTACGTGCTCAACATCTTGAAGACTGACGCCGTATTCGGCGCCACCGAGACCGAGCGCGCGGCGTTGCTGCGCCGAGGCGGCCTGACGATCACGACGACGCTCGACATCAAGGCACAGCAAGCAGCCCAGAACGCGGCCGACAGCACCATCCCGCGCACTGACCCCAGCGGTCGAGCCACGGCCGTCGTCAGCATCGAGCCGGGATCCGGCGCAATCAAGGCCATGGCACAGAACCGCTCCTGGGGGGTCAGCGGCGAAGGTGTGACGACGTACAACTACAGCGTTGACCGGGCCCAGGGCGGCACGATCGGGATGCAGGCCGGATCGACGTTCAAGGCGTTCACGCTGGCGGCCGCGCTCGAAGCACGATTCTCCATCGGACACAAGATCACCGTGCCCAAGGACCCGACGTTCACGGACGTCATCGACTGTGTCGACGGTCGCAAGCTCAAGCCGTACACGGTGCGTGGCTCGGGCGGCGAGTTCGACCTGCGCACCGGTACTTGGAGGTCCAACAACGCGTTCTACGTCACGCTGTCGCACCAGGTCGGGGTCTGCAAAGCGGCCGACGTCGCGGAACGGCTCGGCGTCCGGCATGCGGCCGACCAGTCTCCCCTGTTCCGCTACGGCAACTTCACCCTCGGACAGGACGAGGTCTCGCCGCTGTCGATGGCAGAGGCGTATGCCACGTTCGCCGCCCGCGGCATGCACTGCGACGCGCGCGCACTGGTGTCCGTCGTGGATCGCAACGGCGTCAACGTCGGCGTCCCGCAGCCAGCCTGCGACCAAGCGCTGGAACAGGGCGTTGCCGACGCTGTCACAGACATCCTCTCCGGTGTGATCGACGGGCCCGACCCGGGCCGGACCGGCGAGGGTCTGTCCTTGGGACGACCGGCAGCCGGCAAGACCGGGACCACGAACGGCAACGCCGCCGTCTGGTTCGTTGGCTACACCCCGGAGCTCGCGACCGCGGTGTGGGTCGGCGACCCCCGCGGCGGCACCAAGTACCCGATGGCCAACGTCACCATCAACGGCCGGTACTACCGCGAGATCTTCGGCGCGACCCTGCCCGGCCCGATCTGGAAGCAGACCATGCTGGGCGCGCTGGATGGGGTGTCCGGCACGGCGTTCCCGACGCTGGACCCGCGTTCGGTCGTCGGTCTTCCGGTGGACGTGCCACGGCTGTACGGCAAGACGGCGGCCGAGGCGCAGGCGCTGCTGGCCGAGGTCGGCCTGGTGGCCGAGATCAACCCGGAGCAGGTCAGGTCCACCGCGCCGAAGGACACGGTCGCCTTCACCAGCCCGGGCAGCGGTGCCCGCGTCGACAGCGGGTCGGTGGTGGCCGTCCGTATCTCCAACGGCGTGCCGCCCCCGCCGCCGCCGCCCCCGCCGCCGGTGGTGGATCCACTCGCTCCGCCGCCGATCGACCCGAACCTGCCGCCCGGCCTGGGGCAGCCGCCGGGACCGCCGATCACGCCACCGCCGGCCTGACGGCGCGAGCTCACTCGGCGAGTCGGGCGCGCACCAAAGCGGCGACGGCCGAGCCGTCAGCGCGCCCACCGAGCTGCGGCTGGATGCGCTTCATCACCGCGCCCATCGCCTTCGGGCCGGTGGCGCCGTCCGCCGCGGCCGCGGCCACAGCCGCGTCGACGATCGCCTCGAGCTCGCCGGTCGAGAGCTGAGCAGGCAGGTACTCCTCGAGCACGACACCTTCGGCGCGCTCACGGGCGGCAAGCTCGGCTCGGCCGGCGAGGTCGTACGCCTCGGCCGCCTCACGCCGCTTCTTCGCCTCACGGGTGAGGACGGTCACTACTTCGCCGTCGGCCAGCTCACGTGCGCTCTTGCCGGAGACCTCTTCGTTCGTGATCGCCGCCAGCGCCATCCGCAGGGTCGCCTTGCGTACCTCGTCCTGAGATCGCATGGCCGACGTCAGGTCGGTCTGCAGGCGGTCCTTGAGCGTGGGCGCATCCGGCATGCCGAGCATCTTCGCAGCATCTGGTGGAATGAGGCCGTGCCCACGAACCCCTGGCTGCGATCCGCGGCAACCCTGGTCGCAGCCGCCGGCGCCGGACTCGCTTATGCGGCCGCCGAGGCGCGCTCATACCGCCTACGCCGGCTCGATGTGCCCTGCCTGTCGCGTGGCCAACGGCCGCTTCGGGTGCTGCACCTGACCGACCTGCACATGACCCCCGGTCAGCACCGCAAGCAGGTGTGGGTCCGCCAGCTGGCCGCGCTGCAGCCGGATCTCGTCGTGAACACCGGGGACAACCTCGCGCACGTCGATGCCGTGCCCTTCGTGCTCGATGCGCTGGGGCCGCTGCTCGACGGTCCCGGGGTATTCGTCATGGGCTCCAACGACTACTACGCGCCGACTTTCAGGAACCCGGCCCGTTACCTCGTTCCCTCCGACGAGCGGCGGCTGCACGGCGGCTTCCTCCCTTGGGAGGACCTGCGTGACGGCTTCACGACCGACGGCTGGGTCGATCTCGACAATGCGCGCACCCGGTTCGAGATCGACGGCCGCACTCTCGACCTGGTCGGAGTCGACGACCCGCACATCTACCGCGACCGGTACGACGAGGTCTCGGCACCGAAGGCGCCGGACGCCGACCTGGTGCTGGGGGTTGTCCACGCGCCGTACCACCGGGTCATCGACAAGATGTCCACAGACGGCTGCGACCTGGTGCTGGCCGGCCACACCCACGGCGGCCAGCTCTGCGTGCCCGGAGTCGGGGCGCTGGTCACGAACTGCGACCTCGAGCGCTCCCGAGCTTCCGGCCTGTCGTGGCTCGATGGCGCATACCTGCACGTCTCGGCCGGCCTCGGCACGTCGCCGTATGCGCCGGTGCGCTTCGCATGCCCGCCGGAGGCGACCCTGCTGACCCTCATCCCACGCCCCGCCTGACCAGAGGCAACCGGTTTGGGTGGCTCTCGGATCACGGCTATCCTGGCCCGGCTCGATCAAGGATCAATCGGGGTGTGGCGCAGCTTGGTAGCGCGCTTCGTTCGGGACGAAGAGGTCGTGGGTTCAAATCCCGCCACCCCGACGGATCGACGGCCGGTGCTCGCGATGAGGGCGCTGGCCGTTCGTCGTTAGGTTGACCGTATGCGCTTCCGCGGCGGCGTGGTCCTCGGTGGGAAGACGGCGACCGGCATCCAGGTACCCGAGCGGGTGGTCGAGTCGTTCGGGTCGGGCAAGCGGCCACGGGTGGCAGTCACGCTCAACGGGGCCTACACGTACCGGACCACGGTGGCGGCATACGGCGACGAGTACTGGATCCCGCTCGCGGCCGAGCATCGTGAGGCGGCCGGCCTCGCCGCCGGTGACGACGTCGACATCGATATGGAGCTCGACACCGCACCGCGAGTGGTCGAGGTCCCCGACGACCTCCAGGTTGCACTCGACCGCAACCCGGCGGCGAAGGCCAGCTTCGAGATGCTCTCCTACAGCAACAAGCGGCGCCACGTGCTCGCGATCGACGGTGCGAAGACGCCACAGACCCGTCACCGCCGCATCGACAAGGTAATCGACGAGCTCGGTCGAGAGGCCTGAGCCGCCGTGCCACGCTTCGTGCTGCACGACCACCGCAAGCCGCGCCCGCACTTCGACCTCCGGTTGGAGGAAGACGGCGTGCTCAAGTCGTGGGCTGTTCCGCGCGGACTGCCGACGACGTCCTCCGGAGACCGACTGGCGGTGCAGGTCGACGACCACGATCTCGACCACATCGACTACACCGACGAGGACAAGTTCATCGCCGACAACGGCACGTGGGAGGAGCACGACCGCAGCGAGCGGCGGCTGCTGTTCACGCTGCACGGTCAACAAGGCTCGCGCCGGTACGCCTTGATCCGCACCGATCGAGACTGGTTGCTGCATCTCACGAAACAGCAACCCTGACCCGGGGTCGTCCGCTCGTTTACTAAAATTTGCTTGCGATTGATGCTTTTCAGTCACACGAGATTGGCGGAGAATAGAACACATGTTCGAGAGTCAAACCGTGGGCTGGTCCGGTGGCGGCGGTGTTCGCGCTGCACGACGCCGACGACGCGTCCGGGCTCGACGACGCGCAGGTTCTGGACCGGCTGGCCGACTCCCAGGCGCTGCTGAATTGGGCGCAGGCACGGCAGGCGGCGCTCATCACCGAGCTGCACCTTCGAGACCGCAACGGCAACCACGTGGTGGACCTGGTCGCGGTCGAGCTGGCGGTCTCGACACGCTCCGCTCATCAGCGGCTGAACCTGGCCGCCGCGTTGGCGAGCACACCGGCACTCGCAGATGCGATGAAAACCGGCCGGGTGGACGCGACGAAGGTCCGCGAGATCCACGATGCACTCTCCGATCTCGGCCACGACACCGGCCTGTCCGATGATGAGCGGCAAAGCTGATCGCTGATGCGATCGACTACGCCGCCGGACAGCCGACGCCGGTGCTGACGCGGTGGCTGCGTCGGCGCTGCATCCAGGCCGACCCGGCCGCAGCGGAGGCCCGTCGGGAGCGTAAGACCGCCAACCGTGGTGTCGGCGTCGAGGCGCGCGCCGACGGCCTGGCGCTGCTGTGAGCCGAGGGCCCGCCACACTTGGTGGCTGCGATGTACAACACGATCGACGATCGCGCCGGGCAGTTGGCCACCCGCCCCAACGAGCACCGGCCCCTGAACCAGTTGCTGTTCGACACCGCGGTCGACCTGATCCGCGCGGGCATCACCATCGACCCCGAACAGACCAGACCGCTGCGCACTGAGATTGCGGTCACCGTGGCCGCCGAGACCCTGACCGGCGTCAGCGACCGGCCGGTCGAGCTCGCCGGGCTCGGCACCGTCCCTGCCGGCACACTCGCGACCTGGTCACCGGCACCGCCGTCCGCTGGCAGGTCATCGAGACGCGAGACCCGCTGCCGGCCTGCGGGCTGGCCTGCATCCCCGAAGCCGGGTATCGACCCTCCCGGGTCCTGCGCCGCCGGCTGCGCTCGCGCAACCCGGTCTGCGTCTTCCCTTGCTGCACCGCACCCGCGCACCACTGCGACCTCGACCACATCATCCCGTGGCCGAAGGGTCACACCTGCGAGCAGAGCATGATCCCGCTGTGCCGCCGACATCGCGAGCTCAAGACCAAGGGCATCTGGCCCCTACGCCGCGAAGCCGGCGGGCGACTGATCTGGACCAATCCTGCCGACCGCGCGGTCGCCGTGAACATTCGTGACTGGCCGTGGTTCGATCCCCCCGACCGGCTGGAGCGAGGCGCCACCACACATGCTCCACCAGCAGATCCGCTCAAGGACATCTGGCACCGGCTCCCGATCGACGACTTACCCAGCGACTGGCCGTGGGACCTGGCCGCCTGAAGGCGTACCCGAAGTCATGGCGGTCACAGGCCGACCGCCGGTGCCGGGTTCATGACCCCGCCTGCCCACCCTCGCGACTCGCGAAGGGATCGTCAGTCGTCCGGGATCTCGAAGCGGTAACCGAGCCCGGGCTCGGTGATCAGGTAACGCGGACGCGACGGGTCCGGCTCGAGCTTGCGGCGCAACTGCGCGGAGTAGACCCGCAGGTAGTTCGTCTCGGTCTGGTACTGCGGCCCCCAGACCTCGTGCAACAGAGCGCGTTGGGAGACCAGCCGGCCGCGGTTGCGTACTAGCACCTCGAGCAGGTGCCATTCGGTCGGTGTCAGGTGGACTTCCTGACCGTCGCGGCGCAGCCGCTTCGCGGCCAGGTCGATGGTGAAGTCGGCAGTCGTCACGACGACGGGAGTGTCCGGCTCGATCGCCGCGGCACCACGGCGGATCGCCGCCCGCAGCCGCGCGAGCAGCTCAGCCATCCCGAATGGCTTGGTGACGAAGTCGTCGGCGCCGGCGTCAAGGGCCTCCACCTTGTCGTCGCTCTGCTGCCGCGCGGACAGCACGATGATCGGCACGTCGGTCCAGCCGCGCAGGCCGGCGATGACCTCAACGCCGTCCATATCGGGCAACCCAAGATCGAGCAGCACCGCATCGGGGCGCTTGCGGGCGGCCAGGTCCAGAGCGGTGCGCCCGTCTACTGCGACGTCGACCTCGTAGCGACGCGCCTTCAGGTTGATTGCGAGAGCTCGGGCGAGCGCCGCTTCGTCATCGACGACCAGCACCCGGGTCACGCACTCACCTCGAGCGCGTCCGTGCCGGTGAGACCGCTTTTCGGATGAGCCTTCGCGGCCGGCGTGGCGGGCAAGGACACCACGACGGTCAACCCACCGCCGGGCGTGTCCTCGGCCCAGACAGACCCGCCCAGCGCCTCGGTGAGGCCGCGGGCGACGGCCAGCCCCAGGCCGACCCCGGCTCCCTTCGGTGCGTCGCCCAGTCTCTGGAACGGCTGGAACATCGACTCCTTGACGGCGTCGGGGACACCGGGCCCTTGGTCGATGACGCGCAGCTCGACCCGACCCTGGATCTCGCCCGCGCACAGCCGAACCCGCACGCCGTCCGGCGTGTGCCGAACCGCGTTCTCGGCCAGGTTCGCGACGACCCGTTCGAGCACCCCGGGATCCGCCAGAACCATCGGTGACTCCTCCGCGAGATCCACCCAGACGGCATCGGCATGAATCCCGCTCAGTGCCAGCGGGATGACATCGTCCAAGGCGACCTCACGCACCAACGGGTTGACCGCACCCATCTGCAACCGACTCATGTCGAGCAGGTTGGCCACGAGCGCGTCAAGCCGGTCGACCGACTCATCGATCGTGGACAGGAACGCCTGCTCGTCTTCGGGGCTCCATTCCACGTCGTTGGCACCCAGCGAGGACGCAGCCGCCTTGATGCCCGCGAGCGGGGTCCGCAGGTCGTGGCTGACAGCCGCGAGCAATGCGGTGCGTACCGCGTTGCCTTCAGCGAGGTGCTGCGCCTCGTGCGCCTGCTCGATCAGCATGGCGCGGTCCCGGACGTTGACCGCCTGGATCGCAAACGCCGTGAGCAGGCGCTGCTCGCTCGCCGCCAGCGTGCGCCCGCGCAAGGCAAGGGCCTCATCGGCGCCTGCTTCGGCCGAGGCGTCCGCGTCGTCCGGATCCGTCGGTGCGTCCGGACCGACGGCGGAGACCTGCGACCAGTCACCGTCCTCACCACGGACCAGCAGCGAAGCGGCCCGCTGACCGAACGTCTCGCGCGCCTGCTCGAGCAGGTCATCGACCCCTGTTCGGCCGGACAGCACGGTACGGGCGAGACCACCCATCGCGGCAGCCTCGGACTGGGCCCGAGCGGCCTGCTGGGTACGGCGGGCAGCAAGGTCGACGACGATGGCGGTCGCCGACGCGACGACCACGAAGACCAACAACGCCAACGCGTTCTCGGGCTCGTTGATGGTCAAGGCGTACAGCGGCTCGGTGAAGAACCAGTTGGCCAGTAGGCCCGAGGAGATCGCCGCGACCAGACCCGGCAGCAGTCCCCCAACGAGTGCCACCGCAACGGCCACGGTGAGCAACAGGAGCAGCTCCGTCGGCAGGGCATGGCTTTCGCGGGTGAGTGCCAGGAGTGCCGTGACCAGCGGCGGGCCGGCCAGCGCCAGCAGCCAGGCGACCGCAAGGCGGCGGCGACTGAGTACGCGCTTGCGTCGAAGGCCCATCTCCATGCCGCGGCCGGCGCCGGCATGGGTCACCAGCACCACGTCGATGTCCTCGGATGCGCGGGCCACCGTGCCGCTGATGTCGGCGCCGATCAGCTTGGTCCAGCGCCCGTGCCGACTCACGCCGATCACGATGTGGGTGGCGTTGACGCCCTCGGCGAAGTCCAGGATCGCGGCGGCGACGTCGTCGGCGACCACCGTGTGGAAGGTCCCACCCAGGTCCTCG
>JBEVHX010000065.1:0-40553 GCA_040510995.1 Candidatus Nanopelagicales bacterium | reverse complement strand
ACCACCCGGCGCGGCTCCCACACGATCACTGCCCACGTCGAGTCCACAGCGAGCGCCCCGTCGGTGTAGGCGCGGATCCGCTTGCCGGTCGGGTGGATGCGCAGCTGCTCGAGCGCGGCAAACATGTGGTGGGCCAGGTCCAGTGCCATGCCCGAATCATGTCTCCTGCCCATCCGCCAGGCGCGCGGGAGGGGTCTTCATGATCATCTCCCGTGTCGTTGAAGCAGGCACAAGATCGCGGAGGAAAGTCCGGACTGTTCCGCTCGGCGGGACGCATGGGTTGTTGCCGCAGGTCATCGGCGCCTAACGTCCCGGCAACGCAAGGAGGCGACTCGTGAGTCACATCACGTGGTTCGACGCGTATGCGCCCGGCGACGAGCCGCAGCTTGGTGGCAAGAACGCGAGCCTTGGGGTGATGACGGCGGCCGGGCTGCCGGTCCCTCCCGGGTTCGCAATCACCTGTGCCGCATACCGGGAACTGCTCGCCAGCAATGGGCTTGCCGAGTCCCTGACCGAAGTGCTCGCGGATGTGGTGCCCGACTCGCCCGCGACGGTGAGTGCCGCCGGGACCGTCGCCCGCGCCCTGGTGATGGAGGCGCAGCTGCCGGCCGGGCTGGACGACGAGATTCGGGCCGCGTACGCCGAACTGTCGCAGCGCTGCGTGCGCGCGGACGTGCCGGTCGCAGTGCGCTCGTCGGCGACGTGCGAGGACTCACCCGACGCCAGCTTCGCCGGCGAGCACGACACCTACCTGTGGATCCGCAGCCCCGACGCGGTGGTCGAGCACGTGCGGCGGTGCTGGGCGAGCCTGTTCACCGACCGCGCGATCGCCTACCGACGCGCGATGGGATATGCGGACGACGGCATCGCGATGAGCGTGGGCGTGCAGAAGATGGTGTTGCCGCGGACATCAGGAGTGGCGTTCACGCTGAACCCGCACAATGGCGACCGATCTCAGGTGGCGATCGACGCGTCGTGGGGTTTCGGTGAGGCAGTCGTCAGCGGATCGGTGACGCCGGACAACTTCCTCGTCGACAAGGTGCTTGGCACCGTCACCCGGCGCACGATCTCGAGCAAGACGGTCGAGCACACCCTGGGCGATGACGACACGGTGGTCGAGGTCGACGTCGACGAGACCCGCCGCGACGAGCCCTGCCTGTCCGACGAGGAGATCGCCGCGGTCGCGAAACTGGCGCGCAAGTCCGAGAAGCACTACGGCTGCCCGCAGGACGTGGAGTGGGCCATCGACGCCGACCTGCCGGCGCCGGACAACGTGCTGCTCCTGCAGAGCCGGCCGGAGACGGTCTGGAGCCGCAAGTCGCCCGGACCGTCGCGGCGCGGCGACGAGGGCTACCTCGAGAGCATCGTTCACACGCTGATGGATCCATTGCACGGCAGAGCGAGCCAGCAGGTGCGTTAGGCAAGAAGTCCGGCAGCGGTCGCTGACGGTGCGAGAGCGATGACGCGGTGATGCGTCAGGGGAGGAACGCCATGGCAGACCGTTTCCCGAGCCCATTCGACATGACCGTGCCGGCGGGCGCTGAGGGTTGGGAGCAGCTCTACCCGTACTCGCTGATGTTCAGCGATGACCGGCGCGAGTATGAGGAGTCGATGTTCTGGTTCCACGACGGCGTGCACACGCCCGAGGTAGTGCCCCCCTGGGACGCGACAGTTTTCGAGTTCGCCATCATTTCCCTTTCGCAGTACAACACCCGGCACTACCTGATCCCGCCGGCGCTCGGCGTCGACATCCGGGTACTCAACGGCTACATGTTCCTCACGCCGGTGGGGGTCGCCGATCCGGCGGAGATCGAGTCCCGGGTGCCGCACTTCATGGAGCGCGCTGGCTTCTATTTCGAGAACTGGGATCGGCTGTACGCGGCATGGATGCCGAAGGTGCGGGCGCTCATCGACGACCTCGACGCGCTGACCATCTCCCCGCTGCCCGAGAAGGAGGACCTCTCGGTCATCACCGAGGGTCTCGGCAGCGGAAGCGGTTTCGAGCTGACCACGACCTATAACCGGCTGGTCGATCTCACGCTCAAGCTTTGGAACTACCACTTCGAGTTCCTCAACCTCGGGTATGCGGCCTACCTCGACTTCTTCGGCTTCTGTAAGGGCGTCTTCCCGAACATCCCGGATCAGGCCATCGCCAAGATGGTCGCGGGGATCGAGGTGGACCTGTTCAGGCCCGACGAGGAGCTCAAGCGGCTGGCGACGCTCGCGGTCGACCTGGACCTTGCCAGCGCACTCATGTCCGGGTCGGTCGACGAGACCCTGGCTGCGGTCAAGGAGCACCCGGCAGGCGAGCAGTGGCTGGCCGAATGGGAGAAGGCGAAAGAGCCGTGGTTCAACTTCTCGTCGGGGACGGCGTTCTACAGCGCCGACAAGGTGTGGATCGAGAACCTCGACATCCCGCTCGGCTTCATCCGCAGCTACATCGCCAAGCGACAGCGGGGTGAAGCGTTGGAGCGGCCGACCGAAGTCATCACCAAGGAGCGGGACCGAATCGTCGCCGAGTACTCCGAGCTGATCGGCAGCGAGGAGGACAAGAAGGCCTTCGAGATGAAGCTCGGTCTAGCCCGCACCGTCTTCCCGTACGTCGAGAACCACAACTTCTATGTCGAGCACTGGGCGCACTCGATCATCTGGCGCAAGATGCGCGACTTCGGGCGGGTCCTGGTCGGGGCTGGGTTCTTCACTGACCCCGACGACGTGTTCCTGCTCAACCGCTTCGAGGTACCGCAGGCGCTGTTCGACTACTACCACGGCTGGGCCGTCGGGGTGCCGTCGCGCGGCCCGCAGTACTGGCAGCGAGAGATCGAACGCCGCCGCGGCATCATGAACGCCCTCCGGCAGTGGTCGCCGCCGCCGGCGCTCGGCGCGCCACCCGAGACCATCACCGAGCCGTTCACGATCATGCTGTGGGGCATCACGTCGGAGAGCGTGCAGCAGTGGCTCGGCGGCGCGGACGACAGCGGAGGGCTCTCCGGATTCGCGGCGTCACCCGGCATCGCCGAGGGGCCGGCCCGGGTGATCCTGTCGGCCGACGGCATCAACGAGCTGCAGGACGGCGAGATCCTGGTCGCCCCGCTCACCGCACCGTCGTGGGCCCCTGTCTTCGGCAAGATCGCGGCCACGGTCACCGACGTCGGCGGAATCATGAGCCACGCCGCGATCGTGTGTCGGGAGTACGGCTTGCCGGCCGTCACGGGGACGGCTTTCGCCACGAAGACCATCAAGTCCGGCCAGCGGATCCGGGTCGACGGCAACGCGGGCACGGTCACTGTGCTCGACAACGGCGGCTGACCGCGTCGCATATCCGACACATCCACGGGAGAGCGCACATGCTGACCGCGCAGCAGAACGAGGAGCTGACCACATTCGACGCCGGCACGCCGATGGGCGAGCTGTTGCGGCGGTACTGGTACCCGGTCGCGTTCACCCGCGAGCTCGAGGAGTTCCCGGTGAAGCAGACCAGGCTGCTCGGCGAGGACTTCGCGGTGTTCAAGACGGCGAGTGGGTACTACGGGATCCTCCCTGAGGCCTGCCCCCACCGGCGTGCGTCGTTGGCGTACGGCGTGGTGGAGCCCGACGGGCTGCGCTGCCCGTACCACGGGTGGCTCTTTGGGCTGGACGGTTCGTGCCTAGAGCAGCCGGCTGAGCGGGAGGAGACCAACTTCAAAGACCGCGTCCGGATACAGGCCGGGAAGGTGCAGGAGCTCGGCGGCTTGGTCTGGGCTTACCTGGGGCCGCTTCCCGCGCCGGAGCTGCCGCGGTTCGACGTGTTCGTCATGGACGGGGTACGGGACATCGGATGGGCGGACATCCCCTGCAACCTGATCCAGATCATGGAGAACGCGGTCGACCCGCACCACGTGGAGTTCCTGCATGGCCGGTACTTCCAGTTCTTGGGGCGGCAGAAGGGGTTCGAGGCACCGGCGTCGTTCGCCAAGCAGCACCAGAAGGTGGGCTTCGACGTCTTCGACTGGGGCATCATCAAGCGTCGCGTGCTCGAGGGCGCGACGGAGGAGGACGACGACTGGAAGGTCGGCCACCCGCTCGTGTTCCCCTACAACATGCGGGTCGGCGGCGCAAACATCGAGCAGATGCAGATCCGGGTACCCATCGACCGCGACACGACTCGCTTCATGCTGTACTCGGTGCACGCGCCGCCGGGGATCGAGTTTCCAACGCAGGCCATGGTGCCGGACTACGCCATCCCGGTGTTCGACGAGCACGGCCGGCATGTCACGGACTATGTCGAGGGCCAGGACATCATGGCCTGGTGCACGCAGGGGCGCGTGACCGACCGGACAGTCGAGCACCTCGGCAAGTCCGACGTCGGAGTCACGATGCTGCGCCGGATGTTCAAGGAGCAGATGAAGGTCGTGGCAGACGGTGGCGACCCGCTCGGCACGATCCGCGAGCCGCACGACCGGATCGACCTGCCGTGCGAGAAGAACAAGTTCGACGCTGGCGCGGAGTTCGCGCTTGACTTCATCAACATGGCGTCGACGAAATTCAGCCCGCAGGTGGACGCGTTGCGAAAGCTGCACATCCAGGCCGGCCAGTCCAGAGAAGAGGCGCGTGAGGAGGCGGCTGCGGCACGATGAGTGCCGTGGGCACTCAGCGCGCTCGACGCACCGGCTTCGAACAGGACGCGGAGCGGCACCTGCGGGACGCGCCGCGCTTCTGCCCGGCTTGCGCGGCGCCGCTGGCGGTGGGGGAGGGCGCCCGGGGGATCGCGACCGAGTACTGGGTCGCCGCCGACCGAGTCTTCGTCTGCTGGTGCGCGGCGTGCGGCTGGAGAGGCGACATCGTGCTCAGCGAGCGCGTCGTCGGACACGAGGCGGAGCACTGACCCCGCTCGACCCGGCCTCGGTTGCCCGGCGGCTGGTCGGCAACGGTGAAACTGTTTCGATCCATCGCTGACCAAGCGGCCGCCCAGGAGCACGATGGCGCCGAGGGAACCGTTCCGACCTCCGCCGGCGACAGGATGAGTGTGGGGGAGTCCACGGAGTCCACAGGACGCACGGACGCCGAGCTGCTGAGTCAGGTAGCTGGGGGTGACACGGGCGCGCTCCGCCAGCTCTACGAGCGGCACGCGCCGTGGGTGTCCGTGCGTCTGACCAGGCGATGCAACGACCCGGAGGCTGTCGCCGACGTTCTCCAGGACACCTTCGTCGGGGTGTGGAAGGGCGCCTCCGCGTACCGCGGGGACGGCGAGGTCGCCGGCTGGGTCTGGGGAATCGCCATCCGGCGGCTCGTCTCCCGGCTGCGTCGGGTGGCCGGCTCGGCCGAATTCCCATTCGCCGACGTCGAGGTCGGCATTGAGCCTGGAGTGGAGGAGCGGTTGCTGGCCGGGGTCGAGTACGGAGGGCTGGGCTCTGCCCTCGCCACACTGTCGCCTGAGATGCGCGCGGTCGTCCAAGCCGTGGTGCTTGACGGACTGACGACGAAGGAGACCGCGCGCCTGCTTCGAGTCCCCGAGAACACCGTGAAGTCCCGCCTGCACCGGGCGAAAGCGCACTTGCGCTCTCAGCTGATGGAGGGGTTGGCATGAGCGGCATCGACATCCCTCACGCCTGGCACGCGGACGAGCAGTCGTTGCGCCGCTGGGTTGATGGCACTGCCGGCACGCTGCTGGGTGCGTCAGTCGAGCAGCACGTGGTTCGCTGTGCGGCATGTCGCGGCATGGTCGCCCGGATGGTCGCGATGCCGTCGCTCGATGGGGTGTGGGACAGGGTCCTCGATGACATCGAGACGCCTCGGCCATTGTTTGTCGAACGCATCCTGGTGCGATTGGGGCTGCCGCGAAGCCAGGCGTTGCTCGTGGCGTCCGCGCCGTCCATGCGGCTGTCATGGCTCGGCGGGATCACCGCTGCGTTGATGTTCGTCGTGCTCGCCGGAGCCTTCGGCGGGGACCGCGGACTCAGCCTGTTCCTGCTGGTCGCGCCGCTCATCCCAGTTGCCGGCGTCGCCGCGTCCTACGGTCCTTCTGCCGATCCGTCCTATGAGGCGACGGCGGTGACACCATACCCCATGCTGCGTCTCGTCCTGTTCCGCACGGCCGCGGTGCTTGTGACCTGCCTTCCTCTCGTCGCGCTCAGCAGCCTGTTGCCGGTCGGTCAGCAGGTCACCCCGGCCTGGCTGCTGCCCGCTGTCGGCTTCGTGGCGATCACCCTGCTCGCCAGCACTTGGGTCGACACCGCGTACGCAGCGGCGGTGGTGGCCCTGAGCTGGCTGGTCGCAGTGGTCTGGTGGACTCGTGCCGGGGATCCGCTGGGCGTACTCGCGCCGGAGCTGCTCGTCGCATACGCGATCACCACTGTCCTCGTCAGCGTCGCCTTGGTCGTCCGGTTGCGCAGCCTCGGTCTGCTGTGGCAAATGCCGTGATCAGTTCTGAACGTTCGAAAGTCAAGGGGGAGTGATGGACACGACCACGGTTGACCTCAGACACGTCACCAAGACCTTCCGGGGAACGACCGCGCTGCGTTCGATCAACCTGCGCATGCAGCCGGGGGTCGTCGGCCTGCTCGGGCCGAACGGCGCCGGCAAGACGACGCTGCTGCGCATTCTTGCGACGGTGCTGGCCGTGGACAACGGGTCGGTCCGCGTCCTCGGTCGCGACGTCACGGACACCGAGCAGCGCACGGACATCCGTCGCCGCCTCGGCTACCTGCCGCAAGAGCTCGGATTCCCGCGTGGGTTCAGCGCGTATGCGTTCGTCGACTACATGGCGGTGTTAAAGGAGTGGGACGACGCGGCCGCCAGACGGACCGAAGTCCGCCGGGCGCTGGCGGCCGTCGGGCTCCAGGACAAGGCGACGAAGCGCATTCGGGCCTTGTCCGGTGGACAGCGACGACGGGTCGCTCTCGCACAAGCGCTGCTCGGCAGCCCGGAGCTGCTCGTCCTCGACGAACCGACCACCGGGCTGGACCCCGAGCAGCGGGTGTCGCTGCGCCAAGTTCTGGCCGAGGCGGGCCGGACTGCGACCGTCGTGATCTCGACCCACCAGACCGACGATGTCGCGGCGCTCTGCGACCGGGTCGTCGTGCTCGACGAAGGGTCGGTTCGCTTCGACGGCCGGGTCCAGGACCTCGTGAACGAGGCGGCCGGACGCGTCTGGTTGGCCGACCGGGCTGACCCGCGGGCGAGCGCGTCGTGGCGAACCGGGACCGGCCGCTACCGCAACCTCGGCCAGACGGCACCGCCGGACGCAGAACTGGTCGAGCCGAGCCTCGAAGATGCCTACCTTCTGCTGCGCGGCGCGTCCGCTCCGGACGACGCGGAGGTGGCGGCATGACCACGATGGCGTTGCCTCTGACTGCGGCCCGGTCCCGCTCGTCGCTTTCGGTCCTTGCCTGGATCGAGGCCAAGCGGTTCGCGCGGCATCCGATGTTCCTGGTCGGTCTCGGCCTCGCGGTCTGGGCGACCGTCGTGATCGGGAGCGGCGGACCGGCATCGCGCGGAGAAGTCGCGAGAGGTCCGGAGAACCTCGACTTCCAAGTGATCCCAGGCTTTCTCGTCGGAGTGTTCGGGTTTGTCGTCGCGGCCCGGCTGACTCGGTCGACGAGCCGGTCGCAGGAGGTCATGAGGGGCGCGCCGCTGTCGGACACCGTGCGTACGGCGGCGCTCTGCCTCGCTTGCCTCGTCCCGATGAGTGCGGGGTTGGCCCTGGTGCTTCTGCATGCAGCGATCGTCACGTCCGACCCCCCAGAGGAGTGGATCTACGGGACCTATGGCTCGCTCGAGCAGGTCGTGATCGTCGGGGTCCTGCCGGTGATCTTCAGCGTGGGTGGCCCGCTGCTTGGGGTCGCCGTGGGTCGCTGGCTTCGGTTCCCGGGCGCGATCCTGCTCTGCGTCGGCATCCTGTTGTTCTGGTGCGCGTGGGCCGCGTACTCGCCGATTGAGTCGATGGATGCCTCGTCGCCGCTATCGCGCGTGCTGCACCTGCTGACCCCGTACACCGCGTGGGGGCAGGCTGATGGTGACGGTGACGTCCCGAGCACGGAGTTCACATCGTTCACCGGTTCACCGGTCTGGTTCGCGCTGTGGGCGCTTGCCCTGTGCGGTCTGGCGGTGTGCGCGGCGCTGTGGCGCGGGGCAGAGGGTCGGGGCCGCGTCATCGTCGGGCGTTCGTTCGTCGGGCTGTCCGTCGCTGCCCTGGTGTTTCTCGGGTTGGCCGCGATGGGTGGCAACGACGAGCCCATGGTGACGACTCCCGACGGGGTCACCCGCGTCGTCCAGTCGGAGTGATCGTGATGCCACGGGCGGCCGGCCGAGTCCTTCGGACCTTCCCCTGGCCCGAAGTCGGCATCGCGTCGGGCCTCGCCGCCGCACTGTTCGCGGCGGCGACGGCGCTGACGTCGTCGATCGGGTTCTGGTTGGTGCTGCTGGCGCTCGCCGGGTGCGGCGGGGCGGCGGCGTACGTGCTCGACGAAGCATCCGGCCCCGTCGTGGATGCAAGCCCGACCTCGAGGAGGCGACGGTTCGGCTGGCGGCTCGGTCTGGTCGTCGTCCCAGCCGCAGTCGGCGTCGTCGGGCTCGCGATGGTCGGAACCGCCGACCCAGCGGTGCCATGGCGTCGGCTCCTGCTCGTGCTCGCCGGATACCTGGCCATCGGGGTCATGACCGCTGCCGTGCTCAGGAGCCGAGGTCGCGCCGCCCCGGGCGACCTGGCTGCGGTCGTCGTGGCGCTCGGGACGTCGTTGGTCGTGCTGGTCGACCCGCTGCACCAGTGGGTCCCCGTACTGCCGTACGACGTCGCTGGCTGGAGCCGAACGGCCGCACTGTGGATCTTGACGATCGTCGCGTGCGTCGGCGCGGTTATTGTCGGACTGCGCGACCCGGCCGCCGCGCCGCTGCTCCCGCGACGAACTCGCCACTGACCCTCAGGCCGGCTGCCGCCGGTCGCGCAGCGGGTTCACTCGGCCGAGAAGTTCCGTTGCGGCGCAGTCGGCGGCGTCCGCAGAGGACGATCGACGTCATCCACGAGGCGGCAGGATGGGGGTTGGATGCGCGCGGTTGTCTATGAGCGCTACGGCTCATCCGATGTCCTGGAGGTGCGCGAGGTCCCGACGCCGGCGCCGACCGACGACCAGGTCCTCGTGCGCGTGCACGCGTCGTCGATCAACGCGTGGGATTGGGACGCGATGCGTGGCGTTCCCTACCTCACGCGGCTCGGCACCGGGCTGCGTGCGCCGCGGGTGCGCATCCTCGGGGGTGACGTCGCCGGAGTCGTCGAAGCGGCAGGGCCGAGCGTGCGGGACATCGGGGTGGGCGACGAGGTGTTCGGTGACCTGGCCGGTGGCTCGGGCTTCGGCGGCTTCGCCGAGTACGTCGCCGCGCCCGCGCGTGCGCTCGCGCCCAAGTCGCCGGACCTGACCTTCCAGCAGGCGGCAGCCATCCCGCAGGCCGGGCTGCTGGCGTTGCAGGGACTACGACGCAACGGCCCGGTCTCGCCTGGACATCGCGTCCTGATCAACGGTGGCGGCGGCGGTGCGGGCACGTTCGCCATTCAGATCGCCAAGGCCTTCGGCGCCGAGGTGACGGCGGTCGACGCCGCCCACAAGCTGGACACGATGCGCGCCGTCGGTGCCGACCATGTCGTCGACTTCGAAGCGGAGGACTACACGGTCACGAAGCAGCGATTCGACCTGATCCTGGACTTGGCGGCGCATCGATCTGTCCGACATCCACGCCGCGTTCTGAAGCCGTCGGGGCGCTACGTCGTCGTCGGCGGTGCGACTGGGGTCATCCTGCAGACCGTCGCCTACGGCGGATGGACGGCGATCCCGCGACGACGCCGCGTCGGACTGCTGCTGTACAGGCTGACGCGGGAGGACCTCGTAGCCATGAACGAACTCGTCGAAGCGGGCCGAGTGACACCGCTGATCGACCGCGTCTATCCGCTCGAGCGAGCCCCCCAAGCGATGCGCTACTTCGGTGACGGGAAAGCGCTCGGCAAGGTGGTCGTCTCCGTGCGAGCCGGGTATTGATCCGCTCGCCCTGGGTGGCGGCAGCGGCCGAAGAAGGCCCGCAGATCGTCGCGGCCGTGATCCGATGGCCTTCATGAGCGCACCGAGTACGCCAGAAGAACGACTCGCCGACCTAGGCCTGGTCATCCCCGCACTTCGCTCACCGGCCGGCAGCTACCGCGGCTGGGTGACTGCCGGTGACCTGCTCTTCCTGTCCGGCCAGGGCGCCGACGGCCACTTGGGACGCGTCGGCGACGACCTGACGCTCGAGCAGGGTCAAGCCGCGGCGCAGGTTTGCGCACTCAACCTGCTCGCCCAGGCCCGCGACGCGCTCGGGTCCCTGGACCAGGTCAGGCAGGTCGTCAAGGTACTCGGGTTCGTGGCCTGCACCCGCGACTTCACCCAGCAGCCGATGGTGGTCAACGGCGCCTCAGACCTGCTTGTCTCCGTGTTCGGTCCGGACGTTGGAGCGCATGCCCGGTCGGCGATCGGGGTGTACGCGTTGCCGCTCGGCTTCGCCGTCGAAGTCGAGATGGTGGTCCAGGTCCGGTGACCGCGAGCCTTCTCGTCGTCGCGGAGGTTGACCTGGGCGGGGTGTTGCCACAAATCCCGCCCACGTCACAAGTCGCGTATGGGTCAGGAGATGGCCATGACGACGGCCTTGGGCTCGGTGAAGAACTCGCGGCTGTAGTCGCCGCCCTCGCGGCCGACGCCGGAGTCGCCGAAGCCGCCGAACGGCGCACGCAGCTCGCGAATGAAGAAGCAGTTGACCCAGATCGTCCCGGCACGTAGCGCGGCCGAGACCCGGTGCGCGCGCGACAGGTTCTCGGTGAAGACCATCGCATTGAGCCCGTACCGTGTGTCGTTGGCCAGCCGCACCGCCTCGTCCTCGGAGTCGAAGGGCTGCACGACGACGAAGGGGCCGAAGATCTCCTCTTGCACCAGCCGCGACGACTGCGGCATGCCCTCGACAACCGTCGGCTGCACCACCCAGCCGTCGCCCAGGCCACCCGTGAGCATCCGACCGCCCTCCGAATCGATGGCGTCGACGTAGGAGGACACCTTCTTGAAGTGCTCGGCGGACGCGAGCGGGCCGATCTGCGTCGATGCGTCCTTCGGGTCTCCGACGACCATCTCCTTGGCACCGGCGACGAACCGGTCGACGAACTCTCGATAGATCCCCTGCTGGACGTACAGCCGGCTGCCGGACAGGCAGACCTGACCAGCGTTGAGGAAGATCGCCCGCAACGACCAGTCGAGCGCGTTGTCGAGATCGGCGTCGTCGAAGACCAGGTTTGCCCCCTTGCCGCCGAGCTCGAAGGACACCGGCACCAAGTTCGCGGCGGCCGCCGCCGCGATCACCCGCCCGGTGCCGGACTCCCCGGTGAACGTGATCCGGTCCACGCCGCGATGCGAGGTCAGCGCCGCCCCGACGGAGTCCGGGCCGAACCCGTGCACCACGTTGAACACGCCCGGTGGGAAGCCGGCCTCCAATGCCAACCGGGCCATCAGCGTCGCCGACGCCGGGGTGTCCTCCGCCGGCTTGAGCACGACGGTGTTGCCCCACGCCAGCGCGGGCGCGACCTTCCAAGACTCGAGCATCATCGGGAAGTTCCACGGTGCGATGGCGACGGCGACACCGGCCGGCTCGTGCCGCGCATATGCATGGTGTCCGGTGTCCATCGGGTATGCGTGTGAGGTCGACAAGCGGGCGTGGTCGGCGAAGAAGCGGAAGTTGAGCGCCGTGCGCGGCGCATCCTTGCCGCGGGAGTCGGTGATCGGCTTGCCCATGTCGCGGGTGTCGGCCATCGCCAGATCGCTCGCGTGCGCGTCGAGCAGGTCCGCGAACCCGTGGATCAGCGCACCGCGCTCGGCGAACCCCATGCGCGGCCAGGGTCCCTCGCCAAACGCCCGCCGGGCGGCAGCCACCGCGCGGGCTGCGTCGGCGGCGTCACCAAGCGCGACCTCCGCGTACGCCTCCTGCGTCCAGGGATCCACGTCGGGGAAGCGCGCGCCGGAGACCGACTCGACCTCCTGGCCGTCGATCACGTGCGGGATGAAGTCCATCGGATGCCTCCGGAGTCAGCGGGCGCCGGTCGCGGCCAGGTCACGCTCCTGCGCGAGCTGGAGCGCGACGTCGATGATCATGTCCTCCTGGCCGCCGACGTAGCCGAGTTCGCCGACCCGTTGCAGGATCTCGTGCGTTGGCACGTCGTAGCGCTCGGCTGCGCGTTCGGCGTGCAGCAGGAACGAGGAGTACACCCCGGCCCAGCCCTGCACGATCGCGGAGCGGTCCATCTTCGGCCAGCGTGGCAGGAACGGGCGCACCACCTCCTCGGCCGCCGCGAGGACGCCGCCGACATCGAGCCCGGTCTGCACCCCGAGGTGGTCGAACGTCGCGGCCAGCACCTCGGTGGGCGAGTTCCCCGCACCGGCACCGAGCGCGCACAGCGCACCGTCGATCTGCTTCGCGCCGTTCTGGTAGGCGAGCACCGAGTTGGCGACGCCGAGCGACAGGTTCTGGTGTCCGTGGAAGCCGATCTCCGCCTGCCCGCCGATTTCTCGGTGCAGCGCCTCGACCCGTGCCTGGGCGTCGCCCAGCACGAGCGCGCCGGCACTGTCGACGACGTAGACGCACTGCGCCCCGGCGTCAACCATGATGCGGGCCTGCTGCGCCAGGGTGTCCGGGTCGGTGCGGTGCGCCATCATCAGGAAGCCGACCGTCTCCATGCCGAGCTCACGGGCCAGGCCGAAGTGCTGGATGGACACATCGGCCTCGGTGCAGTGGGTCGCGATCCGCGCGACCGATGCGCCGGCGTCACGAGCGCCGCGCAAGTCGTTCATCGTGCCGATGCCGGGTACCAACAGGACCGCGATCGCAGCTTGAAGCGCTTCCTCGACCGCCGCCGAGATCAGCGTGATCTCGTCCTCGCGGGAGAAGCCGTAGTTGAACGACGAGCCGCCGAGGCCGTCGCCGTGTGTGACTTCGATGACCTGGACGTTGGAGGCGTCCAGCGCGTGCACCACGGCGCGCACCTGCTCCTCGGTGAACTGGTGCGCCATCGCGTGTGACCCGTCGCGCAGCGTCGTGTCGGTGATCCTCAGGTCGTATGCGACCGGAGCGGCAGCCGTCGTCATGCCGAAGCCCTCACCGACGTTGCGACGACCTCGCCCACCTGCGCGGCGGCAGCGGTCATGATGTCGAGGTTGCCTGCGTACTCGGGCAGGTAGTCGCCCGCGCCGCGGACCTCGATGAACACAGCCACCCGCGCGTTGCCGTTCCACTGCTCGCGCGGGGTGTCGAACTGCGGGTCGGCGCGCAGCGTGTACCCGGGGACGTACTCCTGCACCTCGGCCACCCGCTTGTGCACCGATTCGGCGATCGCGTTCTGGTCGGCATCGGCCGGGATCGCGCAGAAGATGGTGTCCTTCATGATCATCGGCGGCTCGACAGGGTTGAGGATGATGATGGCCTTGCCGCGTACCGCGCCGCCGACCTCCTCGACGGCCCGTGACGTCGTGTGCGTGAACTCGTCGATGTTCGCCCGGGTTCCCGGCCCAGCGGACTTGGACGCCACCGACGCGACGATCTCCGCATACGGCACCGGTACGACGGACGACACCGCGTGCACGATCGGCACCGTCGCCTGCGCACCGCAGCTGATCATGTTGAGGTTCGGCGCGCCGATGTGCTCGCGCAGGTTGACGGGCGGGCAGACGAAAGGTCCGACCGCCGCCGGTGTCAGGTCGACGGCGGTGATGCCGGCGGCCGCATACCGCGGGGCATTTGCCTTGTGCGCCTTGGCCGACGTCGCCTCGAACACGACCGACGGCAGCGGCTCCTGTTGCAGCAGCCAGTCAACGCCACCCGCGGACGCGGCGATCCCCAACGACCGGGCCCGCTCGATGCCGTCGGACGCAACGACTCCCACCATGTAGGCGACGTCGACGTGCTCGCTGCGTCGCAGCTTCGCGAGCAGGTCGGTGCCGATGTTGCCGGGGCCGACGATAGCGGCGACTGCCTTGGTCATGGCATCACCATTCCATGGGTTCCTCCCGTGCTCAGCGGCTGCCGTCCCAGATCGGCAGCTCGTCGGGCGGCGGGACGTTCACCTCGGTGACCCGGTTGCGGTAGGAGATCAGCGCGGTCCGCCCGCCCTCGCGGATGCGGACGATGACTTCCTCGGTGTTGTGCGGCTCGCCCGGGTCATAGCCGTGCGCCCAGGTCGCGAACGCGCGGATTGGCCCGGAGTGCGTCGCGGCGATGATCCGCGTGCCGGGTGACTCCGCGATGAGCCGGTGGAAGCCACGCCAGAACCGACGGACGCATGCCTGGGGCGGCTCGAAGTACATCAGCGGGATGTTCAGCCACATCTGGATCGGGTCCGATCCGCCGAGCTGGGTGCGGTAGAAACGGTCGATCTCGACCAGCCATCGCGGCCGGTCGCCGACCGCCATCCGCTCGAGCTTCTCCATCAGCGACTGGTACTGCCGAAACGCCGACGTGATGTCGCGCGGTCCGTCGGGTGTCCACACCTGGAAGTTGCGCAGCTCCTCGATCGGCTCCGGGCCGATGATCTCGGCTTCCCGCCCGTACTGGTCGAGGCCGTCGAGCAGCCCACGGTGGATCTGCTCCGCGGTCTGCCGCGCGCGGTTGGTGTCGGCGCAGACGATCCGCATCTTCGGCCACGCACGCAGCGTCTTCGACAGCGCGTGCCCACGCTGGTGTGCCTGCCAGCCGCCCATCGGCGTCAGCCCGGCGTCGGTCGAGTACCCCTGCGTGATGCCGTGCCGGATGATTCGGATCTCGGTGGTGATGGAGTCGGCCTCGCGCCGCTCCGGCGGCTGCACGACCTCGTGGCTGCGGGTCGCGGCCGCATACGCCGTGGTGAAGCGTTCACCGTCGACCTCGAGCAGCCGCGTGCTGGGTCGGGTGCCGGCGGATTGTGCTTGTCGCTCACGGAATCGCCGCAGATACAACGGCAGCGACTCGTCGTCGTGCGTCGGCTGCCCGGATTGCCCAGGCTGCGCGCGCCGCTCGGCGTAGCGAGCCAGGTAGTACGGCGCGTCCGTCCGATCGGTCCGCCGGAACACAGGGCTACTCACCGTTGCCCCCGATGTTGACGTTCGCACCCGATGTCACGCCGACATCGGGCGCGAACGTCAACATGGGCGCATGGGGGGCGGTCACGAATGCACCGTGAAGAAGCGCTCGTTGACCTCGCGGGCGTAGTAGAAGATCGCCCGACCCATCTCTTCCTCGGTCCAGGTGATTGGCTCGAAGTCCGGGTCGACCCAGTAGCCGCCGGTGAAGACCTCGTTGCGGTTCCCGACCGGGTCGAAGAAGTACAGCGTGTAACCGCGGGTCGCGCCGTGCCGAGTGGGCGCGACTTCGATCGTCACCCCGTTGTATGCGAGGTGGTCGGCGGCCTCGCGCACCGCGTTCCAGTCGTCGAGCCAGAACGCGAAGTGGTGCAGCCCACCGTTCGGGCCGGTCACGAAGGCGATGTCGTGCGGGGTGTGCGAGCGCTCGAGGAAGGTCAGCAGCTGGTGGCCGTCGTTGGCGAGGATCTGCTCGGTGAGCCTGAAGTCGAGCACATCACGGAAGAACGCCGTGCTGGCCTCGACGTCCTCGGCAGTGACGAAGACGTGGTCGAGTCGCGGCGGAGCGATGCCAACAAGTCCGGCCGGCCTGGGCGGCGGGTTGGTCAGCGGCAACAGGTTGCCGACCTTCTGCATCCCGTGCACGAGCTCAACCAGGTGCCCGCTCGGGACCTCGAAGCGGATCGCATCGCCCCACCCAGGGCCGAGCTCCCCGGCCGCATAGCGCTTGACCGGGATGCCGGCCGCCTCCACCCGCTCCGTGTAGTGGTCGAGGTCAGCAGCGTTGGCCACCTTGAACGACATGTGATCGAGCCCGTACGTGGGTGCCTGCCGCAGGACCACCGAGTGGTGCTCGTGCTCGTCCCAGCACTTGAGGAAGACGCGGCCCTCTTCGTGCGCGACCTCGAGGAGCCCGACAACCTCGGTGTAGTACGCCGTACACAGCTCGAGGTCGGGAACCCGGACCTCGACGTGCTGCAGCCGCAGGATTCGGTCGCTCATAGGCTCGCCTGCCTCACGTGTGACTGTGCCTTCATGTGTGCGCCGCTTACGTGTGGAAGCGCAAGAAGCGCTGGCTGACGACGTTCTCGTAGTAGAAGAGGCCGCGCCCGAACTGGTCCTCAGTCCAGGTGATGCTGGGGAAGTCCGGGTCCGGCCGGTAGCCGCCGGTGAACACCTCGTTGCGAATCCCGAGCGGGTCGAAGAAGTAGATGGTGTTGCCCCTGGTCACGCCGTGCCGGGTCGGGCCCTGGTCGATCTGGACGCCGTTGAAGGCCAGGATGTCGGCCGCCTTCCGGACCTGGTCCCAGTCGTCGAGCCAGTAGGCCCAGTGGTGCAGCGCGCCGTTGGGGCCGTTCACGATCGCCACGTCGTGCGGCGAGTGTGACCGCTCCAGCCACACCCCCAGCTGGTGTCCGTTGGCGTCGAGCACCTGCTCGGTCAGCCGGAAGCCGAGCGCGTCCCGCATAAACGCATACGCCTCCCCGACCTCCTCGGCGTTGATCAGGAGATGGTCGATGCGTGGCGGAGCGATGCCGGGCAGGTCCATCGGCGGCACCGGTGACGGGTTGTGCTTGCCGAGCAGGTTGCCGGTCTTCTCCAGGTCCCACACCAGCTCCATGACCTGGCCACTGGGGATCTCGAAGCGAATCGACTCGCCCTGGCCGAGCGCCTCTCCCTTGCTGATCCGCTGCACGTGCGCGCCGTATGCCTCCACCGACCGCTCCAGGTCGGCCAGGTCGTCCTCGGCCTCCACCCGGAAGCTGAACAAATCGAGTCCAGTCCGGTTGTCATAGCGCAACCGCAGCGAGTGGTGGTCCTCTTCGTCCCAGCACTTGAGGTAGACCGTGTCCTCGTCGCGGTGGGACACGTTGAGCCCCATCACCTCGGTGTAGTAGGCCGTGGACAGTTCGATGTCCGTCGTGCGGACGTCAACATGAGCCAGCCGGAGTACTCCCATGACGGGTGCTCCCTCGGGTGCTGGTGGAGCTCTTGACTCATCGACGTTAGCCCTCCTACGGTTCCAGATAAAGGGATCCCGTTCCATATGTAAGAACGCTCGCCCGCGGCAGTCGGAGGTGATCCGCGGATGCCCTCACCGGAGGAGATGCGGGCCGGGGTCGCGGCCTACGTCCGCGAGATCCACCGTGCCTACGTGGACCAGGCACGGACCTTCCCGCCCGCCACCCGAGGTGCCATGCCGCTGCTCGCAGCGTCGCCGTTGATGGTCGCCGCGGTGGGCGCCCGGAACCTGCACATCCTGGCCACCGACGAGAAGCTCGGGCCGCTGCAGGGGGAGGAAGTCGAAGAGTCCGACGAGCTCCCCGGGCTGCGGTGGGGGCTTCGCTTCTACGACACGGTCGTGCTGCCCGGCCTCTCGCTGGTCGACGAGACTGCCGAGCCGGCCTTCGAGGAGATCCGTCACCAACTCGGCGTGCGCACGGTGCTCTACCACTTCGTGGCCGAGCCGGGGGCCGGTCTGAGCGCGCACAACGCCACCCACGTCGGGACCGGCCTGGCCAACGGGCACTCGGCGATCGCGCGCGACTTCGAGACGATCCGCAGCCGGGTCCGTGGGCGGGAGGCCCTCGTCGACGAGATGGCTGGAGCCGCTCGTGCGGGGCTGAACCGCGCGCACGCGATGCTCGCGCACCTGATCGCACCGGGGGACGCGACGCTGTCGGCCGTCGTGCAGTCGCTCGCGACCGACTCGGCGGCTCCCGACCCGGAAGCGGTTCGGCGGGCTGTACTCGAGGCCGTCGGCGGCCGCCGCCAGTGGACCCCGCCGGCCACCCCACCCCGTGATCATGCACAAACTTCGGCCACGACCCCGGCGGATTTTGTGCATGATCACGGGGAGGTGACTCGAGGCGTCGGGGAGGGGTGATCGTGCCTACCTCGGGCAACGTCTCGACGTCCGGGTCACGGACCGGATCTGAGGGCCTGTCGACGGTGCGCAGCGCGGCCCGACTCCTCAAGCAGTTCCTGTCGCGGGAGGAGGAGCTGGGCGTCTCCGAGCTCGCCCGCCGCCTCGGCCTCGGCAAGAGCACGGTCCACCGGCTGCTGACGACGCTCGCATCCGAAGGTCTGATCGAGCGGGTGCCGACGTCAGGCGCATACCGCCTGGGGATCGTGATGTTCGAGCTCGGCGAGGTGGTGAAGGTGCACCTCGACCTGCACGCGGCGGCCGGGCCGGTGCTCGCCCAACTGCGCGAGCACACACAAGAATCCTTCCAAGTGGGTGTGCTCGACGGACTCGACGTCGTCTACATCGACCGGCTGGAGAGCGCGCACACGCTTCGCCTCATGACGGAGACCGGTCGGCGGGTCCCTGCGCACGCGACGAGCTCGGGGAAGGTCTTGTTGGCGGCGCTCTCGAAACACGAGCTCGACGAGCTGCTCGACGATGTTGCGCTGCCGGCTTTGACACCGCACACGCTCGTCGAACCCGCGCGGTTGCGCGCCGAGCTCCAGCGGGTGCGCACTCTGGGCTACGCGTCTGCGGTCAATGAGCGCGAGCTCGGCGTGGCGTCCATCGCCGCCCCGATCCGCGATCGCGTCGGCCACGTGGTGGCCGCTGTCAGCATCGGCGCACCTGAGGCTCGGCTCGGCGCCGCACAGCGTCGACGCCTGGCGGGCGTGATCTGTGAGGCCGGCGAAGCCGTGTCGCGTCGGCTGGGGTGGTCGCCCGAGAGCATGCCGCATACCCGGCAGCAGGAAGGTTGACCCGTGCCGCTCACCGATGTCCCAGGGAAGGCCCGCGCGCTGTTCGAGGCGCGCCGCACCCGGCAGGCGATCCAGCCGTTCACCGATGTTGACCCTGATCTTGGGATCGACGACGGGTATGCGGTGCAGGAGGCGCTGACCAGGTTGATTCTCGACGACGGCGACACGATCATCGGGTACAAGGTCGGGTTGACGTCGAAGCCGATGCAGCGGCTGATCGGCGTTGACCAGCCCGACTACGGACCGGTTCTCGGCTCCACCGTGTACCGCGACGGTGACGCGGTGCCGATGTCGGTGTTCATCCAACCCAAGATCGAGGCGGAGATCGTCTTCGTGCTCGAGCACGCGCTGCACGGCCCGGGAGTGACGGTTGCGGACGCCCATCGTGCAGTCGCCGGCGTGGCCGCATCCATGGAGATCGTCGACTCGCGCTTTGCCGACTGGCGAATCAAGCTCGCGGACACAGTCGCGGACCTCGCATCCAACGGCGCGGTCGCGATCGCCAGCCGCATTGTTCCGTTGGCCGGCATCGACACCCGCCTGCTCGGCATGGTCTTCACCCGCAACGGCGAACTCGTGGACACCGCAGCCGGGGCGGCGGCGCTGGGCGACCCAGTCGGCGTGGTCGCCTGGCTTGCCAACGTCCTCGGTGGCAACGGCATCGCGCTGCAGCCGGGACATCTCGTCATGACCGGCGCTTTGCACGCCGCCGTGCCGATGCGCACCGGTGACGTGTTTCGCGCAGAGTTCGACCGCCTGGGTCCCGTGACAGTGAGGGTGGTCGACTGATGGGCGCATCAACGACCGACGTCAGCGAGATCGCGCATCGGCTGACCAAGGCGCGCCTCGACCGTCGCGCGGTCGCACCGATCAGCGACGAGTACCCGGCGATGGACCTGGCCATGGGGTATGCAGTGCAGCGGCTGCTCCGTGACGACGCCGGACCGCAGACCGGCTGGAAGCTCGGTGTCACGTCGCGCGCCAAGCAGCAGCAGGTGAACGTGGACGAGCCGATCCGCGGGTTCCTCGCCGAGGAGCACATGCTCGACATCGGGGAACCCCTCGAGGTCGGCGCGCACATCCAGCCGCGCTGCGAGCCGGAGGTCGTCTTCGTGCTGAGCCGCGACCTTCAGGGAGCGTCGGTGACGACATCGCAGGTTCTCGACGCGACGCGCGGGGTGGCGGTTGGCATCGAGGTGCTCGACTCGCGCTTCCTCGACTACCGGTTCACGATGCCGGACGTCGTGGCCGACAACACATCGGCGGGGCGGTTCGTGATGGGCCCGCTGGTGCCGGTCGAGCGCTTGGACCTTCGTCTGGTGGGCGTTGTGCTCGAGCATCGCGGCGAGGTGGTGGCGACGGCAGCCGGCGCCGCAGCCCTTGGTCACCCGGCGGCTGCCGTCGCCTGGTTGGTGCGGTCGCTGGCCGCCGACGGCGAAGGGCTCAAGGCCGGCGACATCGTGCTCTCGGGCGGCCTCACGGCGGCGGTCCCTGTGGTTGCCGGCGATGTTGTGGTCGCCACCATCGACCGGCTTGGTGTCCTCGAGCTGGCCTGCCGATGACGTTGGTCGCGTTGGGCTCGCCAGCTGGCCGAACGGCCTGGACGGTCACCGACGGCGTTCGCAGGTTCGCCGTTCACGTCGTCGACGGGACGGTGTACGTCACCGACGCGGCTTGCCCGCATCGCGGCGGACCGCTGGCCGAGGGTCGGGTGCGCGACGGGGCAATCGTCTGTCCATGGCATTGGTATGCCTACGACCTCGGGGATGGCCGCTGCCGAACAACGGATGACCTCACGCTGCGGACCTATCCGGTGCTCGAGGTGGACGGTGAGCTGGTGACCGACGTGGGCGAGCCTCCGCCGATCCGAACCTGGGCGGACATCCTCCGGGCGCACGCCGTGGGTCCCTAGCTCACGACCTGTTGGCTCGCCGCAACGATGTGCCGCCGCTTCGAATAGACCGAGGCGGCGGCACATCGTTGCGTGCTGATGTTCGCGAGGGTCAGCGCCGGAGGGCCGGGGGAAGCCAGCGGGCGCCGGGGCCCAGGGCGGCCGCGGTATCACCGGTGTTCGACACGGCGCACCGTTGCAGAGAGAGGCAGCCGCAGCCAATGCAGGAGTCAAGCCCGTCCCGCAGCGCGACCAGGGCGTCGATCTGCTCGTTGAGGCGCCCCCGCCACGAGCGTGAGAGTCGAGCCCAGTCCGCTCTGGTCGGTGTGCGGCCTCCGGGCAGCTCAGCGAGCGCGGCAGTGATCTCTTCCAACGACAGCCCGATGTTGCGGGCGGCGCGGATGAACGCCAGTCGGCGCAGCACGTCCCGCGCATACCGCCGCTGGTTGCCCGAGGATCGAAGCGCGGAGAGGAGCCCCTCGCGCTCGTAGAACCGAATCGCAGAGGGGGCGAACCCGCTGCGTGAAGCAACCTCGCCAATGGTGAGCAACTCCAAGTTTCCACGTTCCTCTCTTGACCTGAAGTTAACTTCAACTTACACCATGGAACCATCGTCAATCTGAGGCAGGAGCATCGATGAAGACAGCAGTCGTCACCGGGGCATCCAAGGGTCTGGGGCGTGCGGTCGCACGAGCGTTGGCGGATCGCGGATGGACTCTCGTGATCACGGCCCGGGGAGCGAGCGCGCTCGAGGAGGTGCGGCGGCAGCTGGTGGACACTACGACTGTCGTTGGCATCCCCGGAGACGTCGTCGAGCCCGCGCATCGAGACGCACTGTTGGCGGCGGTCGAGGGGTTGGGTGGCGCCAGCTTGCTACTGAACAACGCCAGCACTCTGGGCGCGTCGCCGCTGCCGCCGCTCGAACGCTACGACCTCGACGAGCTGCGACGGGTCTACGAGGTTGACGTCATCGCACCGCTCGCGCTAGCCCAGGAGCTCCTGCCGCAGCTTCGTCAGCACCACGGCATCGTCGTCAACGTGTCGTCGGATGCTGCTGTCGAGGCATACGAAGGCTGGGGCGGCTACGGCTCGGCGAAGGCGGCCCTCGACCAGCTGTCCGCCGTGCTCGCCGTCGAGCAGCCCGCGATCCGGGTGTATGCGTTCGACCCGGGAGACATGCGCACCGAGATGCACCAGCTTGCCTACCCGGGCGAGGACATCTCCGACCGGCCGGCACCGGAGACCGTGGTACCCGCGCTGCTCCAGCTGTTGGACAGCGATCACCCGAGCGGGCGCTACCGGGCGGCGCAGCTGCTGCCGGTGGAGACGCCCGCATGACCGCGACAGCCCAAGAACCGACATTCGTCCTCCCGCCGGAGCTCTCGGCGACCACGCCGCCCGAGCGCCGCGGGCTGCGGCGCGACGCGGTCCGGCTGCTGGTGGCCCGACCCGACCGGATCGAGCATGCGCGTTTCCGCGACCTGCCTCGGTACCTGATGCCCGGGGACATCGTCGTCGTGAACACCTCGGGCACGCTGCCCGCGGCCGTGGACGCGTACCGGGCCACCGGCGAACCCGTGGTCGTGCACTTCTCGACCGAGCGGGACGATGGCCGGTGGATCGTCGAGCTGCGGCCGGCCGATGGGCGGAAGGAAGGTCCCGTCCGGGATGGCCACGTGGGCGAACACCTGCTGCTCGATGACGGCGCGACGTTGATCCTTGATGCGGCGTTTCCAGCCCCGGACGTCCGCACCGGCAGCCGGCTTTGGCTGGCGCGGCTACGGGCCGAAGCCTCGGTCGTCGCCTATCTACGCCGACATGGTCGTCCGATCCGTTACGGCTATGTGGAGCAGCGCTGGTCGCTCGACGACTACCAGAACGTGTTTGTGACCGAGGCCGGGAGTGCGGAAATGCCAAGCGCCGGCCGGCCCTTCACCCCGGAGCTTCTGACCGCGCTGATGGCTTGGGGTGTCACCGTCGCGCCGCTGCTGCTGCATACGGGGGTTTCGTCCCTGGATGCGCACGAGCGGCCGTACGCCGAGAGGTTCACGGTGCCCGCCCCGACGGCGCGGCTGGTCAACAGCGCCCGCGGCGGCGGCGGTCGGGTGGTCGCGGTCGGCACCACCGTCGTCCGGGCCCTGGAGTCCGTCGTGAGCCGCGCCGGTGAGGTGGAGGCCGGTGGCGGCTGGACCGACCTCGTGCTGAGCCCGGAGCGTCCAACGCGCGTCGTGGACGGCCTGGTCACCGGTCTGCACGCGCCCGGCTCGTCACACCTGCGTCTGCTCGAGGCGGTCGCGGGTCACGACCTCGTGCAGGCGGCGTATGCGGCCGCCGTCCGAGAGCGGTACCTCTGGCACGAGTTCGGTGACAGCTGTCTGCTGCTGCCGTGAGCGGGCTTTGCGATCCGCGAGGATGATGGCCGGCTTGCCACCCGGTCCCAACCCGTGCCCCCGCGAAAGGACGTGGATCTAGCCGGTGCCGGGCCGGGCCGGGGGGCGTAGCACCTCACGCATCTTGACCCGGGCCGGTGCGCAGGATGGCCTGCTCGTAGACGCGGGCCGCCAGGACCCAGGCGCCGGCAGCTCATGTGGCGAGAATCACCCGGATCGGCGCAGTGTGGCAATGCAGAATTGCCCGTCTCCGGTGCGGGCTGACCACGGAGAGTGACCAATGTGCGGGCTGTTGCAACGCAGAGTGACGACGATTCGCTCCGTGGCCGATCTCACAGTTACTCTGGGAACTTCAGTGGGCATCCAGATGTCGTTATTGCGGGAGCCACCAACCGTTCAGACGCGCTGTGGACCCCGTTCGCCCTCGAATCGCCAGGAGTTCCCCTTGACCGCGCTGCGTGGCTTCCGCCTGACCTCGCACAGCTATGAGAGCGACGAGAACGTCGTCCTCATGGCAACCGTGCCGCATACCTTCCACTGTCCGCTCGGCCACACCCAGACGCTGGCCTTCGCCGCGGACGCCGAGGAGATCCCGCACCTGTGGGACTGCCCCAGGTGCGGACGCGTCTCGCATCTCGATGAGACCGCTGCCAAGCGAGCTGCGCACGGCGAGGGCGCCGGCCTGTTCTCCCCGCGTACCGCCGCAGCCACCAAGTCGTCGTGGGAGATGCTGCTCGAGCGTCGCTCGACCGCCGAGCTCGAGGCGCTGCTCGACGAGCGCCTGCAGATGCTGCGCTCGTCCGGTCACTGAGCGCGCCAGCACGATCTCGAATGCGACCTGACCCTCCCTCCCGGCCGCCGCGGCACGACCTCGACATCCCCACCGACGTGACGCGGGACGAGGTCGACCACTGGGGGGAGCTTCCAGTGGAGGCAGCGGCGGAGGACGACCGCTACCTGTGGGAGCGGCCGCCACACCACGGCGATTAGCGAATCTGGGCGCTGGCGGTGTGGGAGAACGGTCCCGACCCCCGCGTCAGGTCCACATTCGCAGGTCCACATTCTCCAGAGCGGGCGAGCCGCCTAGGCTCGCGGCGGCTGCGCCGTGAGGCCGTCCCGGATCTGCTTGAGCACATCGAGCTCGGACTCTTCGGCCTCGCTCGGGGCCCCGGCTCTTCGAGCCTGCAGCTCCTTGATCTTGTTCATCGGAGCCACGAAGACGAAGTAGACGACGGCCGCGGTCGCGATGAAGGTGATGACCGCGTTGACGATCAGCGATACGTCGATGAAGTTTTCACTGCTCCGGTCGCCGAGATAGATCCGGCCGGCGTCGAGGCCACCGCCGAAGACCAGCTTGACCAGCGGGTTGATGAGGCCTGTCACGAAGGCCTGAACGACGACCGTGAACGCGGCGCCGATCACGAAGGCGACCGCCAGGTCGATGACGTTCCCGCGGAGCAGAAACTCTCGGAATCCCTTGATCATGCCGCTCCTCGCGGGGCTGGTCGGGGATGGTCGGGCCGGCGATCACGCTAGCCGGTGGCGCCGGGCGCGCCCTCCCGGCCGCCGGTCGGGTCACTCAAGATGAAGGACAGCTCTGCACCGACCGCAGCAGCCGCAAGCTCGACTGCCTGGGCGCGAGAGAGGGCCACGACGACCAGTCCGGCCTCGTCCGAGGTGCCGGGTCCCAGCAACCCGGAGCCGGACGAACTCGGCTCCGTCGCCAGGACGGTAACCGCCTCGGCGACGATGCGGGCGCGGGGACGCGCCGCCTCGGTGTCGACCGCGAGGTCGTCGCCCACGGATGCGTTGCCGGAGCCCGCGAGCCAGTCGGACGTCGCTGCCAGCACGTCAACGGTGTCGCCCGGCCGAAGCAGTGCGGCCGTCGCGGGGTCTGCCAACCGAAGCGCCGACGCCACCATGCCAGCCCCCAGTCCGGCGAGCAGCCCGTCGCCCACGAGCCGCGCATCGGTGAGCACCTCGCCGGCTCGAACCGGGGACGCCAGCACCCGCCTCGCGGCTGTCCCTGGCTCGAGCATCGCACCCTCCGGCACCAGCACGGTCGGCATCGTGACCGTCGCCAGGTCCCTGACGTGGACGCGAGCACCGGCCGGCAAGTCACGCGCCGCGACCACGACGGTGCGACCTTCGCGGCTCGCCGTGACGGCGTGCCCGAGCAGCAGGATGGCCACGAAGGTCAGCGCAGTGGCGATCGGGCGACGATGCCGCAGCGTGAACCGGTGCACGTACACCCGGCGTCGGGCGCCGGCCCGCGACCCGGTCTGCCCGGGTGACTTGCCCCATGGCGTCATCGGCGCTCAGGTCAGGGGAGCGCGATGGGCGGCGTGAGCCCGTCCAGTGCCGCGGCGCACGGGCACGTTCGTTCGACCGGGAGCGCTGCGATCGCATCCACGAGCATCGCGCGCAGTCGATCGATGTTCCCGGCGAAGGCCTGGAGCACCTCCGCGTGGGTCACGCCTTCCCCCTGCTCGACGCCGGCATCCAGGTCGGTGACGAGGGCGATCGCGGTGAAACACATCGCAAGCTCACGCGCGAGCACCGCCTCCGGGTGACCGGTCATGCCGACCACGGCCCAGCCGTTGTGCGCGAACCAGCGAGACTCGGCGCGCGTGGAAAACCGCGGGCCGTCGATGACGACCAGGGTGCCGCCGTCGACCGGCGACCAGTCCGCTGCTCTGGCTGCTGAGACCGCCGCGGTACGCCCGTCGGGGCAGTACGGGTCGGCCATCGAGACGTGCAGCGCGCCTGAGTCGTAGAACGTCTGGGCCCGACCGGCGGTGCGGTCGACGAACTGGTCTGGCACCACGATCGTCCCTGGGCCGAGCTCGGGTCGCAGCCCGCCGACCGCACAGGGCCCCAGCACCTGCTGCACACCGACGGAGCGCATCGCCCACACGTTCGCTCGATACGGCACGCGGTGGGGAGGGTAGCGATGGTCGCGACCGTGCCGCGGGATGAACGCGACCGCGCGACCCGCGACCTGCCCGATGTGCAGCGGATCGGAGGGCGGCCCCCACGGCGTCTCGACCACGACCTCCTCCGCATCCTGGAAAAAGGAGTAGAAGCCGGAGCCGCCGATGACCCCGATCTCGGCACTCGGGACTGCACGTGCTGCAGACATGGCCGCGAGGCTAGCCGCGCACGGTCAACGCCGGCGGCGCTCGTCCACAGGCCAGCTCAGGACGGGTCGGTGGCCCACAACTGTGGACGGGTCACGACGAGCTGGCGCTGGTCGTCGCCTTCGCAGGCGCTGACGTCGACGGCGAAGCGCCTGAGGAGTCGGTCGAGGTGCCGGTCGTGGACTCGCTCTTGCTGCCACTCGGCTCCGAGCCGTTCGACCCGGTGCCAGTCGACCCGTCCTCGGCTCCGCTCTTCGCGGCCGCCTTCTTGCCCGACTCGCGGCTGTCCGTGCGATAGAAGCCCGATCCCTTGAAGACCACCCCGACCGAGGAGAAGACCTTCCGCAGCCGGCCGCCACAGGCGGGGCAGACAGTGAGCGCGGCGTCGGTGAAGGACTGCACGGCCTCGAGCGGTTCGCCGCATTCGGTGCACGCGTACTGGTAAGTCGGCACGGGATCTCTCTGACACTTAGCACTCTGAGACTACGAGTGCCAGTGTGCGGCCCGGCGTCGTCCCCGGTCAACTCCCCGTACGTCGCGCCGCAACCGCTCAGGCAGGCGCTCCCATGGCCATATCGAGGCTGTCGGACATCGCAACCCGGGTGGCCACCCCGGTGATTTCGAAGATTCGTCGGAGCTTGCCGGCCGGGCAGACCACGCTGAACCGGATGCCCCGGCTGGTGGTGCGGTTCACGGCGGCGATCACCACACCCAGCCCGCTGGAGTCCATGAACGCGACCTTCGACAGATCCAGGATCACCGTGTCCACATCGGCGTCGACCTGTCGCAGCAGTTCCGCCCGCAGGGTTGGCGCCGTTGCGATGTCAATGTCGCCGACCGCGGTGATGACAACGGTGCGATTGACGAGGCGGACGCCGAGGCGGAGAAGCGGGGCGCCCATGTCACCCTCCATCCGCTCGTCCGGCATCAGACCCCCAAAACTCAGCACGGCCCTACCACCGAGTGGTTGCTCCTAAACCTGCTGCCGGCCGATCTCTCCGAGAACAGAGCGTTGCTGCGGCAGGCCGGCCACGGCGACGGTCGGGATGGGCAGAAGCTGCAGCGCGAGAACTGCGAGGTCGTCGCGCAACTGGCCGCCGGAGAACGTGTCGATGTCAGCGACGACGGCATCGACGAGTCCGTGAGCATGAACCACACCCCGGTCATATGACTCCTGCACGCTGGCGCGGAGACGTTCCTCTCCGTACAGCTCGACCGCGCGCCCGGCGGGGTGGGCTGCCCGGGCTTCGGTCACGCCGTCTGTATAGAGCAGGAGCACGTCTCCGGGCCGCATCCGTAGCTGCTCGCGCCCGAACTCGGCCTCGTCGATGGCTCCAACCACGGTCCCGGCGACGCCCAGCTCGCGAGCGGTCCCGGCCTGCAACAGGATCGGCGGCGGATGACCTCCGTTGGCGACAGTCACGTCGAGGTCGCCATCGTCTCGGCGGCGCACGTTGACGACGACCATGGTCACGAACGACGCAGACTCGTCCTCCGCTGTTCGCAGCATCGCCGTGTTGACCAGCCGGAGGAGCTCGACGGGGTCGGCGTTGTGCCGGGCCTCGGCGCGGACGGTGTAGCGGACCAGCCCGGTGCGGGCCGCCGCGTGCGGCCCTTTGCCGCAGACGTCGGCGATGTAGGCGACCCACTGGTCGTCGACGTCGAAGATGTCGAAGGTGTCGCCGCCCACTTCGAGGCCCAGCCCGGCCGGCCGGAACGCCGATGCGAGTGCCAGCGACGGCAGCTCGGGCAACGCGTCCGGCAGCAGCGACCGCTGCAGGGTGTCGGCGATGTAACGCTGGCGGGACTCCATCCGGGCCAGCAGCTCGGCCCGTTCGTGCTCCTCGTCGGCAAAGGAGGACATGCGGTCGTACAGGTAGGCGTTGTCGAGTGCGACCGCCGCCCGCGCGATGATCGTCTGGGAGTAGGTGACCTCGCTCGCGTCGAAGCCGGGCGTCGGCGCGAACTTCGCGAGCAGGAGCACCCCGTGGGTTCGCTCACCGCCGACGATCGGGAAACATGCGGCGGCACCAACACCCATGGCTCGGAGCGCTTCGAGATGCGAGGCCGAGACGGCGTCCCGGGCGGGAACGTAGTCGTTGATCACGACGGTCTCACCGTCGAGCACATTGGCGAATGCAGTGGCCTCGAAGGCCTCCGGGTATCGGTCGATCAGATCGGCCGCCAACACCCCGCGCGCGGGGTCCGAGCACGCGATCGCCTGCAAGGCCAGGCCGCCTTCCGGTGCCGGCGTCAGCATCATCGAGAGGTCGGCCAGCCGCGGTACCAACAGATGGGCCAGCGCCTGCGCGCGCGCTCGCCCGTCCAGCGGTTCCTCGAGCATGTCCGACAGCTCGGCCAGCAGCCAGAGTCGTTCCTCGGCGACCTTGCGGCGCGTGATGTCTTGGACGAGTGCGCCGGCGCCGATGATCTGACCATCCGGCCTGCGCACCGGATACCAGGACGCGAGCAGATGCCGCGCACCCTTGCTGCCGCTCGCTGTCGTGCTGAGCTCGCGGTCACGGATGGGCGGTCCGCCTGCGAGCACGCTGCGGAACGCTTCGAGCGCTTGTGGGTCGAGACCGGGCACTGCACTGACCGGGCGACCCAGATGCTGCTCCACACTCAGCCCGTTGAGCCGCGCCATCTCGTGGTTCACGTTGACGAAGCGCAGGTCTCGGTCGACCAGGCACATACCCGCGGGTGCCGAGTTGGTCAGCGCCTCCAGCTGCGCCCACGTCGACTCGAGCTCGGTCTGTTGCTCACCTTGCCGCTCGTATGCGGCAAGCAGCCGCTTGGCGAGGAAGCGCAGCCGGCCGCCCATCGCCACGATGAAGCCGGCCGAGATCAGATAGATGGCAACGAGGGCCGCCTCGCTCCCCTCGTCGGTGCCCGTTTCCCCGATGACGAACGCGCTGGCCCCGACGGCGGCGACCAGGCTGGCCGCGATGGCGGCGCTCACCCCGAGCAAACCGACGGCGACGACCGTCGACAGGACCCCCGGCACCACCGCCCAGCCGGACGAAAGATCGAGGACGTCGGCGATGCCGACGGCAAGTGCGCCCAGTGCCACGCCGAGGGCGATGCGAACGACCAGCGGTACCTCGAACGCCGCCACTTCCCATGGCTGCATGCCATGGATCCGCAAGAGCTCCGTTGCGCGCCGCCTCGGGCTAGGAGAGGTCATCGTGGTTGCCGTTCCTCCGAGCCGTCGTGCACGCTCCCGACGCCCCGAGCCTACGGTGTCAGCTCGGTTCCCCGGCCTCGCCGAACCAACCGGCCAGTCGGCCACCACGGGCGATCGCGCGCAACCGCCGTTCCACCGCGTCCCGTAGATGCGCCGGCACCACCAAGATCAGCTCGTCGCCGTGCTGCAGTCGCGTGGTCGGCGTCGGCACGAATGCCTCATTTTCTCTGACGATGAGGGACAGGTTGGCCCCGCGCGGCAGTTGGAGCTCGAACGCCTCGACGCCGTGCAACTGCGACCACGTCGGGACCACGACCTGCAACACGTCCGCGTCCAGTCGGCCCAGCGGTGCGGTCTCGACCGGAAGGTCAAGTGGCTCACCGCCGCGGGTCAGGCCGAGTCGATGTGCCACCCGGGGCAGCGTCGGGCCCTGCAGCAGGGTGAACAGAACGACCAGCACGAACACGACATCGAGGACACGGCCTCCCTGCTCGACGCCCGCGGCGGCCGGGATGGTGGCGAGCACGATCGGCACGGCGCCACGCAGACCGGCCCACGACACGAATGCCTGTTCGCGCCAGCTGTAGCCAAAGGGCGTGAGCGAGACCAGCACAGACAGCGGGCGCGCGATGAAGGTCAGCGCGAGACCGACGGCGATCGCCGCCAGCACGTCGCCCCGCAGATCGGACACCGGGGCCACCAACAGGCCCAGCAGGACGAACAGGCCGATCTGGGCCAACCACGCGATGCCGTCGACGAAACCGCGTACTGAGGACTGATGCGGCAGCCGGAAGTTGCCGATGACCAGGCCGGCCACGTATGTCGCCAGAAAGCCGGAGAGTTGGAGCACCGCGGCTCCGCCGTAGGCCAGCAAGCACAAGCCCACCACCGCGAGCGGGTACACGCCGGCGGCTGGCAGCGCGACCCGGCGCAGCATCCAGCCACCAGAGGCGCCCACGGCGATGCCGACCACGGCACCACCGGCCAGCTCGAGCACGGTGAGCCCGAACAGCTCCCACGAGTCGATCCGCGACGACTCGGACAGCGCGACCACGATCAGGACCACCGGGGCGTCGTTGAAGCCCGACTCCGCTTCGAGCAAACCAGAGAGCCGCCGAGGCAGGGGCACCTTGCGCAGCACCGAGAAGATCGCTGCGGCGTCGGTCGAGGACACGACCGCGCCGATGATCAGCGCGAGTCGCCAGTCCACGTCGAGGACGACGGTCGCGATCGCAGCGGTCACCACGATCGAAACCACGACGCCGACCGTCGCGAGCACGGCGGCGGGAACGATGGATGGCCGGACCTGTGACCAGCGGGTCGTGAGTCCACCTTCGGCCAGGATGATCACGAGCGCGACATAGCCGAGGGTGCGGACGAGCTCGGGGTCGGTGACGAGGTCCGGGGCGAACTGTCCGATGAGCAGTCCGAGTCCCAGGTACAGCAACAGGCTGGGGAGTCCGCTGCGGTCGGAGAGCCGGATGGCGACAACGGTGACGAGGAGCACGGCTGACCCGATGAGCAGCGCCTGGTCAAGCTGCTCCACGGTCACGGCGCGGCCTCCTCGAGCTGGCGCGGGGGTCGCGCAAGGTCGGTCGTGCTGGGCACAACCTAGTCAACCGGGCACAGGACGCGCTGGACGCAGTCGGATGACCTCGTCCGGAGTGACAACGACGTGCACCGGGCGGTCCCACTCGTCCGTGGGAACCTCACCCGCGTCGAGCAACTCGACCCCGGACCACAGCAAGGCCACCACGAGGCCGCCCTGGTTACGGGCCAGTGCCCGGTCGTAGGACCCGCCGCCCTGCCCGAGCCGCGCGCCGTCTCGCGCCACCGCGAGGGCGGGCACGACCACGAGGTCGACGTCAATGATGGCGGCCGGCGTCAGGCGTGGGCCGGCCGGCTCAAGGGCCTGGCGCAGCCCGGCAACCATTCGCGTCGTCTCATAGGCTGCCCAGTCGAGGTCGAGGTCAGGCAGGAGGACCGGCAGCAGAACCCGGGTGCCACGCGCGAGCAATTCTTGGAGCAGCAGCTCGGTGGGTGGCTCGCTGCCATAGGCCACGTATGCGGCGACCATGCCGGCCGATGCCGTCTCGGGAAGCGTAAGAACCTGCTGGGTGATGGCGATGGCAGCAGCCGATGTGCGCTCGAGATGTGCGGCGGCGCGTCGATCGCGGACCAACCGCCGCAGGTCCGCCTTCCGGCGCGTCGCGTCCGCCCGGCCCGGCACAGCGACCATCCTGGCGTAGACGCCTATCGTGGCGCTGAACGCGGCCGAGCGTGCGAGCAACCGCGTGACGCTTGTGCGGACGAGGAGCCCATGAGGACGGTCGAGGAGCATCTGACCCACTGTCTCGAGCACGTGCGGCCGCTGTCGCCGATCGAGCTGCAGCTGCTCGAGGCGCAGGGAGGTTTGCTGGCCGAGCCCGTGGTCGCCGGTCGGGACATCCCCATGTACGACGCCGCGACCGTGGACGGCTACGCAGTACGCGCGGCGGATGTCGCGAGCGCATCCAGCAGAGCCCCCGTCCGGCTGCCGGTCATCGGGGACGTCGCTTCCGGCGCCTACGGTGTGCCCTACGTGCCGCCCGGTGCCAGCGCGCGGATCTGTGTTGATGAGCCGCTGCCCACCGGGGCCGACGCGGTAGTGCCGGGTGCAGAGACCGACGTCGGCGTGGTCGCGGTCCGCGTGCGACGGCCGGTGGCTGCGGGCGCGCACCTGCTGACTCGCGGAATGGAGGCGACGGCCGGGCAGGTGATGCTCGATGCCGGCACCCGGATCGAGCCCTCGCACATCGGCCTACTGGCCGCCCTCGGTCGAGAGCAGGTTCTGGTGCGACCGCGACCGCGGGTCGTCGTGCTCTCGGTCGGTCCCGACCTGGTCGAGCCGGGTCAGCCGTTGTCGATCGGACAGCGCGTCGACGCCGGCAGCTACCTGTTGACCACGGCGGTGCGCGCCAGTGGCGCCATCGCATACCGCGTCGGGATCGTGCCCGACGACCCCCGCCGACTGGCCGACACGATCGAGGACCAGCTCATCCGTGCCGACCTGGTTCTCGTCACAGCCGGCCGGCATGAGCAGTCTCAGACGCTCGTGCGGGAGGTGCTGAGCCGACTCGGCAAGGTGGCCTTCGTTCGGGTCGCCATGCGACCCGGCGCGGTGCAGGGCTTCGGAGTCATCGGCCCCGACTCGACCCCGATCTTCGCGCTCTCGGACGACGCGTTCGGGATCGCGGTCTCGTTCGAGATCTTCGTGCGGCCCGTCATCCGCGTGATGCTTGGCGCAGACCCGGTGCACAGGCCGGCGGTCGATGCTGTGCTCAAGGCAGACATTCGCTCCGATCCGGGGCTGCGCGACTTCGTGTGCGCACGTCTCGGCGTCGAGGAGGGCCGGTACGTCGTGACCCCGATCGTCGACAATGATGGCGGTCCTCCAGCGGGTCACTCCCTCGCGCGACTGGCCTCATCCGATGCGCTGGTCGCCGTGCCGGAGGCATCGACCTGGCTGGGCGCGGGTGACCCGGCGGCGGTGATGGTCCTGGAGCGGCGGCGGTGATCGTCCGCGGCCATCGGCGTCCAGGATGAGCACCGGCTGGCCCGTCCATCTCGAGGCAGGTCCGGTCGGACTGCGACCGATCAGGCTGCGGGACATGTCGGCGTGGCGGAGCGTCCGGGCACGCAACGTCGACTGGCTGCGTCCGTGGGACGCCACGTCACCCGAGACCCCGACCTCCCCACCGCCGTCCTTTGCGGCGATGGTCCGCCACGTGAGCAGCGAAGCAAGAGCGGGACGCATGCTGCCGTTCGTGGTCACATACGACGGCGCACTCGTCGGGCAGTGCACTGTCAACAACATCATCCGTGGGTCGCTGCGGTCGGCGAGCGTCGGCTACTGGGTCGACCAGGCGTATGCAGGCCGCGGCGTGATGCCGACCGCAGTCGCGTTGGCCGGGGACTACGCGATGCAGACTCTCGGGCTACATCGGCTGGAGATCTGCATCCGACCCGAGAATGCGGCGAGCATCCGAGTGGTGGAGAAGTTGGGCTTCCGCGATGAAGGAATGCGGCCACGATTCCTGCACATCGACGGGGCCTGGCGCGACCACCGCGTGTACGCCATGACCCTGGAAGAACTCCCATCCAATGGCCTGCTGGCGCGTTGGCAGGCGTCGCGCCGACCGGCTCAGTAGACGCGCTCTGTCAAGCACAGCGACACACCGGCTCGCGTCCCCAACGTGACCGGGCGCCGGGCCTAGCGTTCGAGGCGTGAATGGGCTGATCTACGGCGCACTCGTGCTCATGTGGGCCGTCGTCCTCCTGCCGATGTGGGTGCGTCGGCACGACGAAGCATCGGAGGCGAACTCGATGGACCGGTTCACGACCGCGATGCGGGTTCTGTCACGTCGTCACGATGACGCGGGAGCCGGCGGCAATGTCGGTCGCCGGGAAGTTGTCATGCCCGCACGCGCCCAACGACCGGACATCACTGTCCAGGGTCGCCCCGCCCGGACGCCGGAACGCTCGTCGGCCGCGGTGGTGGCCGCGCGCCGCCGACGCACGCTCATCGTGCTCATGCTGATGACTGTCGCGGTCGGGACGGTCGCGTGGTTCGGTTATCTGCCGATGTATGCCGTGGCCGTCCCCGTCGTACTGGTCGTTGCCTACCTGGTGCACCTCCGCGCGGAGGCCAAGCGGGTGGCGGACCGCGCTCGCCGGCACGACGCGGCACGGCTGCGGGCCAGGCGCCGCTTCGCCGACGACGCGTATCGAGCCAGGTACCTCCCGGCGTACGCAGCCGTGGCGGCTCACCCGGCGCAGCACCTGCCCACGGCGCCGGCGCCGGAGGTCCTCGGCATGGTGGAGCAACCCGCGGCGTTGCTCAGCGACGGCGACCAGTTCTGGCAGCCCGTCCCGGTCCCACTCCCGACGTATGTCACCGCACCGACGGCCACCGTGCCGGTGCGGGTGATCGACCTGACGAAGCCGGGAGCGTGGGCTTCTCGTCACGCCTCCGCCGAGGAGCAGGAGGACTTCGACCTGCCTGAGCTCGAAGGGGAAGCCGCCGCCTCCGAGCGCGAGGAGATCGTGGACCCGGCCACCCCGCAGCGCGGCGACGTGCGCCCCGACCGTCGTCGAGCGGTTGGCGACTGACACTTCCCGGGCCGTCTGGGATTCGCCAACGGGCTGTGCGCGCAGCGCACAACAGCGGCGGAATTCGGGCGGGGCCCGTCCGCCTTGCTATCCTCGTCGCCGGTCCAGGGGCTGTAGCGCAGTCCGGTAGCGCACCTCGTTCGCATCGAGGGGGTCAGGGGTTCGAATCCCCTCAGCTCCACCCTGGTCAGAGCGCTTTTTGGGGAAACGAAGCAACCTTCGGCCGACTCTACGACTTCCTCGAACGAGCCCGACACAGGAAATGCACCAGGAATTGCACCAGAATGAGACTGAGCAGGCGCCCTCGCCGACGACCTGCGACCGGAGTGATGCCATGACGGAGCGGGGTGGGACCCTCGCACCCCGAGCCTTCATGAACCCGATGGTTCAGTCGGCGGCGTGCGCGGTGGGCTGGCTCTGAGCGAAGTAATGGGCGGGGTCGTGCTGGGCCGCCGGCCCGAAAGACCGCTTCACTGGGTCTCATCGACCCTACGTATTTCCGAAGCGTCCTTTCCGGACGCTTGACGTGGCTCGGGTGCCCGATCTCGTGAAGTCCTTGGCGCGCCTGAGGACACAAGGACTTCAGGTCGGTTGCTTGGCGGTGCGCTTCCGCTTGGCCGGGCCATTGTTCAGCGCCTGCGCTGCGCGGATGCCCTCGGCGCCACCGGCGTCTTCGTGGGCGCTGAGCGCCCCGTCGGCGATGGCGGCGGTGAACTCCGCGAAGTCAAGCTCCGTCTGGTCGGCGTAGGCCTCGGCGAACGCGCTGACCGCCTTGTCGAAGGAGTTCCCGGTCCCCAGATAGGCCGAGATCGCGACCGCATCACCGGAGCGGGCGTGCGCGCGGGCCAGGGTGTGACCGCACAGCACCGCGTACGGGCCGATCCGCTTCTCGTTGAGCGAGGCAGGATCCGGTGACCACTTCATGTCCCGGAGCTGGCGCACGTAGAAACTGCGGCCGGCGGGTCCATCGATCCAGCCGAGGAACGAGTCACTGGCCGCCTGCATCAGCCGCTGCCCGGTGACCACCCGATGGCCATGTTTGGTGTACCCGGACTTGCGGGTGTAGGCCTCCAGGACCGAGGCCTGCGCCTGCTTGACCTGCAGCACCATCAGGTCGTTCTCGTCGCGACCGCGCAGCAGCAACACGAACGCCAGCAGCCCGACACTGCCGACCCCAACGACCTTGTGACCCATGTCGATGATCTGGTAGCGCTTGAGCAGTTCCTGCCTGTCGTCCTGCAGCGTCGACCGGTAGTCCCGGAAGAGTGCGTTGATCCGGGCGGCGGCGTCCGGGGCGATGTCCAACCGTGTCAGCAGCGGGGGGTCGTCGCGGAAGCGCCGCTGCCCGTCCACAACTTCGGTGATCTTCTCGATCGCCGACCAGGCGTCGCGCAGCCGGGCCTTCGCCGCGGCCCCCTGGATCGTCGCCTCCGCTTTCGCCTTCTTCTTGGCCCGGGACTTCCCCTTGCCGCCGGGGAGGTCCCGCACGGCCCCGACGAGCCTGTCGACGTCGACCCGGTCGTACCAGATGTCGATCTCGCGTTTCCCGGCGAGGGCCGCCATGGCCTGGCGGTAGGCGGCGGTGGCGGCCTCGGCGGCGGCCCGGCCGGCCTTGCCGGGCAGCCCGTTGTCCCGCGCGGCCAGCACGAAGGAGGTGGCCAGCCTCTTGACGTCCCACTCGAAGGGCCCGGGATTGGTCTCGTCGAAGTCGTTGACGTCGAAGATCACCGTCCGGTCCGGGGCGGCGAACAGGCCGAAGTTGGACAGATGCGCATCCCCGCATAGCTGCACGTCCAGGCCGCTGCGGGGCAATCCCGCAAGGTCCGCGGCCATCACCAGGGCCGCGCCCCGGTAGAAGGTGAAGGCGGTCACCGCCATCCGCTCATGCCGCACCGGAACCAGTTCCTGCACCCGCGAAGTCTCTTGTCCAGTCAGCAGCGCCACCGGATCAGCCCGGCCCGAGGCCGGCTCCCAGCCGGAGAGCCGGTCGTGCGGGGTCTCGGCCGCCGCCACCCGCCCCTTCGTCTGCCGCTCCTCCAGACTCGGATGCGGAACCACCTTCTGCGCTGCCGCCTTGGCGGCCCGCTGGCGGACCACTTCCTGCTGCGACGTCACATTCTGGCTGACGTCTGACACCGATGTCGGGCCCGGTGAGCCGGCCGGCGGTGCGGTCGAAGCCTTGGCTGAGATCGTGCGGGTAGGTACCTCGGCTTGACCCATGGTCGCACCGTACTCCGACCAGCCCGAGGCGTTGATCATGCACCCCAGTCCATCGAGGCGTCATCCGCAGCGCCCCACGGGAGACCTCCTCACGGCGGGCGTGACCAAGGATTCGCCGCGACGTTCGCCGCGGCCACCGTCGGGTTCACCCAGATGGGAGGATGCGGTACAAGCCGTGATCTACCGATGCTAGTGAGCCTGGCATGGCTGCAGGCGCGTGGTCGAAGTCGTGCGGGGCCGGGCTGGCGTGGCCCGACGCCGACCTGTCCAAACGACCTCATACCTGCCTGAGTAGGGTTTGCACGGCCGGGGCGGTGTGCCTGGGCCGTGGAGGCGTCTAATACGAGGAGGCAGCATGGGAGTCGGCCCTGTCGACGTGGTCATCATCGGATTCCCGGGCAACAAGTTCACGGGTCGTATCGCCCCAGCGCTGATGGATCTCGTGAGCACCGGCACCATCCGCGTGCTCGACCTGCTCTTCGTCATGAAGGACGCGGACGGCGTCGTCACCACGATCGAGGCGTCGGACCTGGATCCCGAGACAGGTCCCAGTTTCCTCGCCATTGATGTCGCCCAACCAGGCGCACTGGGCACGGACGACGCGGAAGAGGTCAGCGACGACCTTGCGCCGAACAGCTCAGCGCTGCTGATCGCGTTCGAGAACGTCTGGGCGGCCAAGTTTGTCGATGCCTGCCGGGCGGCTGACGCCGTCGTGATTGACCAGATCCGCATCCCGGCCGACGTCGTCGAGGCCGTCGTCACCGCAGGTTAGATCGCAGTAATCAAAGAACAGTAATCAAAGAACAGAGAGGTATCAGATGGGACTTCTACGCATGGCCACCCGGACGGCCGTCGTCGCCGGGACAGCCACCGCGGTGTCGGGGCGAGTCGCACGTCGCCAGGCCGCCAAGTACGACCAACCGGCTGCGCAGCCGCAGGCTGCGCCTGTGTATGCCCCGCCGCCTGCGCCGGCACCACCGGAGCAGGACGACTCGATGGCCAAACTGCAGGATCTCGCTCAGCTGCACAGTCAGGGGGTGCTCTCAGACGAGGAGTTCGCGGCTGCAAAGGCCAAGATCCTCGGGATCTGACTGGGGCCGTGGCGGTTCGTCTTGGCTGAGGCTTATTCACGGCTGGCTGGGATCTATGACGAGATTGTCGTTGATCCCTGCTATCAGGGCTGGGCCACGTACCTCCACGAGCTCTGGGACTCGGACGAGGCCGGTGTGCGCTCCGTGCTGGACGTCGGCTGCGGCACCGGCCTGATGGCTCGCGAGCTCGTCGCCCTCGGATACCGCGTCGTCGGAGTGGACGGCTCGGCCGCGATGCTTGCCCGGGCCCGCCGACTCCTGGGCCCCAAGGTGGTCTTGATTCAGCGGACGCTTCCGGACCTGGCGGTTGGTGGCGTCTTCGACGCGGCGATTTCCACATTCGACGCGCTGAACTACCTCACTCCGGCTCAGCTGCGCGCCACCCTCGTCGCCTTATCCCGCCGACTCCGGATCGGCGGTTGGCTCGTCTTCGACTTGCACACCGACGCGATGATGGACTTCGCCGAGTCCAACGCCGTCGTCACAGGCGACGCGGATGGTCACCACTTCGCGATTGTCAGTTCCGTGGACGTCCCCGCACGAACCTGCGATACGAGGATCCACGTCACCCGGACCAGCGACGGTGACACGTTCAGCGAGCACCATCGACAGTACTTTTTCACCGACGCGCAGGTCCGCAGGGCGCTCGTCGATGCAGGCTTCGGAAGGTTGGCCGTCACCGACGAGTACAGCCATCAGTCCATCGGCGGGTCGACCCTGCGAGCGACCTGGGCCGCCCGTCGGCTGGTGGGGGAATCACCCACATACGCGCGGCCCAGGCGACGGCTCGACGACGTCGAGTAGAGGATCGGCACGCCCTGCTGGTTGCGCTGGCCCAGGCGAGCCGCTGGGTGGTGCCGGCCGGTGGGTCGCCGGCAACGCCCAGTGGCTGCGGGTCGCCGCGCCGGCGCTCGGCGCGGTGGTACTACTGTGCGGCACAAACGTCTCACCGACGCGACTGCTCTGGTTACTGCTGCTCGGGCCATGGCTGGATCACCTAGACCGGGTGATGTGTTCGTGCTCTTCGGATCGCACACTGGCGGACGTCGGACAATGTCAAAGAGGAGCTTGTCATGGGACTTCGCGATCGGGGTCGGAGGAACGACGGCCCGCCGGCTCAGCGCTTTCAGATGCGTGAGCAGCTGGTGGCGATCGGAGACGATTACTGGATCGAGGACGAGTCGGGGCGGCGCGCGTTCAAGGTCGACGGCAAAGCAGTGCGGGTCCGGGACACCTTCGTGCTGGAGGATGCCTCTGGGCGGGAGGTTGCCAAGATCCAGGAGCGCAAGGTTCGGGTTCGCGACTCGATGGAGATCGAGCGTGCTGGCGGGAACGCGACGGTGCGCAAGGCCGTCGTCGGCGTGCGCGACCGGTTCAAGATCGACGTGGACGGCGGCCCGGACTTGAGCGCCCACGGCAACCTGGTCGATCACGAGTACGAGATCGAGCGTGACGGTGACGCGGTAGCGACGGTGTCAAAGAAGTGGTTCCGGGTCAGGGACTCCTACGGCGTCGAAGTCGAAGCCGGAGAGGATGAGGCGTTGATGCTGGCGATCACGGTGTGCATCGACGCGATGACGCGGGGCTGAAACGAGGACCGCGCCCCGAGTTCGCATCGAGGCGTCAGGGGTTCACATCCCCTCTGCTCCACACATGTGATCTCTCGGGACACCGCTTACAGGTGTCTCGGGGCATCGTTCACGTTGGCTCCTGTGGTTGGTAGTCCCGGGTGGGTAGGCCGCCACACCGCGAGGTTGGTCTCCTCCACCTGGTCAGGTTCCTGGCGGCGCATCCCGCGCTACGAACTCCTGCGCGAGGGCCCTGGGCGCGCAGGCGAGCCAGCTGTCGACCAGCGCATCGCGCAGCGCAGACTTCTTCACGATCCGCAACTGGATGAGAACGGCCGGGTAACCGTCGAAGTGCGGGATCGTGAAGAAGCCCGGGCGTCCCTCGCCGAGGACAGCTTCCTTCTCACCGAGATCCTCCACACGAACGGCGAGGATCGGTCCGCCCGGTGGAGGTGCTTCGCCGAACCTCTTGAGGTCGGCCTTGCGGAAGGCTCGCTCCCAGGCGAAGACCTTGCCGGCCACGGACCATGACCGGTTGTCGTGGCGGTCGCCCTCGCTGACCTCGGGAAGCGCTGCGGCGATTCGGGAGACGTCGTTCAGGGTCGCCACACTCGTACGGTACGGCTCAGAGCGAACGTGAGGCTGCAGCCCCAGCGACGAGCTCACACGCCCGGCCGAAGAGGGCTTGAGCGAGGTCGGGAGTGCCGGCAATCGCGGTGAGCCCGATCCGCCCGTCGATGCCCAGCCCCGAGAGCATGTGGAGAACCACGCCGGTGCCCGTGCGGTGGTCGAAGCGACACCCCCCGGTCGTGACTGCGTCAAAGAATGCCGATGGCTCCATGCCGATCCACGATGGGTCCAGCAGGTTGTCGGTGCACACGTACGCCCTCGGACTGCCGTCACGCGCGACCCACGTCCCGGCGCGGGGGTCGTATCGGCCGGGGACCAGATTGCGAAGTGCTGCGTACGGGTGCGTCGTGCCGCCCTTGCGGAGGTTGACTTCGAGGGCATACACGGCCCAGCGCCCAGCGCCCTCGCGCGCAGCCGCGAAATCGATGCTGGCCCGACCGGTCACGCCGGCCGCGGCCAACCGTTCACCGACC
>JBEVHX010000064.1:0-5234 GCA_040510995.1 Candidatus Nanopelagicales bacterium | reverse complement strand
CGGCGCCGAGGGCGAGGAACTCGCGGCGGGCGTCGATGCGCTCATCGCTGCGTTCGAGCGCGAATGCGCGCGCGGTGAGCACGTCGTCGGTGTATGCGACCAACAGCACGCCGAAAGCCGGCCAGAGCAGCATGCTCACGTCGCCGACGGTGGGCAGGGTGGGGCTGGGCAGTCCGGCGGGCACGGCGCCCACGAGCTCGACCCCGCGCTCCTCCAGGTCGAACCGGCTGGCCGCGACCGCGCCGAGCACGACGGCGACCAGCGGTCCAGGGACGAGCGGCCAACGCGCACGAAACAAGCCGAGCAGCGCAACGGTGGCGACGGTGACAATCACCGGAGCCAGCTGCACCTGGTCGAGGTCACCAAGAAACGACAGCAGCTCGTCCGGACCTTGGTCACCGCTCACCGGCACACCGGTCACGGTCCCGAGCTGGCCGACGATCATGATGACCGCGACGCCGGCGAGGTACCCGACCAGGATCGGGTGGGAGAGCAGGTCAGCCAGGAAGCCCAGCCGCAGCAGCCACGCCAGCCCGGCCAGCAGGCCGACCGCGACGGCCAGCGCAGCGGCCAAGGCCGCATACCGCTGCGGGTCTCCGATCGCGAGCGGTCCCACGACACTCGCCGTCATCAGGGCAGTCGTGGACTCCGGTCCCATGGACAGTTGACGGGACGAGCCGAGCAACGCGTAGACAACCAGGGCGGGCGCTGCGGCCCACAGCCCAGCGGCAGCCGGCAGCCCGGCAACAGCGGCGTACGCCATCACCTGCGGGACGAGGTAGGCCGCGACGGCCAGGCCCGCGACCAGGTCACCGCGGTTGCGTAGGACGCCACGCCACGCCTGCCCGTTCACCCGATCACCCCGTGCCGATCGAATCGTTCCCCGCTCGGTCGATCAAGCAGGCGGCGTCCGCGTCAGTCGGCGATGCGCAGCGCGACCGCTGGCCGGATGCGCGCCGCCCGGCGGGCCGGCGCGACGGTGATGACAAGCGACGCGACGAGTGTCAGCCCGACGGTCAAGGCGATCTGCGCCCAAGCGATCGGGAAGCCGCCGCTGATGGAGCCGAAGACCGGGCTGTTCAGGAAGAGCAACCAGCAGGTGAGCACCCCGAGTGAGGTCCCGATCACGGTCCCCTCGACCGCGATCAGCATGCTCTCGTTGAGGAAGGACCACTGCACGGTCTTGGGCTGGAAGCCGAGAGCGCGCAGCACCGCGATGGTGCGGCGACGTTCGCGCACCGCGCGGATCATGACCACGCCGAGCCCGACAACGCCGACCAGCAGCCCGAGGGCGAGGAAGCCCTGCATGAGCTGGAAGAACTGATTGCTGGCCGCGTAGCTGGACTCGACCGTCGCGCGGATGTTGGTGACGACCATCCCGTTCTCGAGGTAGTCGGCCTGCAGCCGGTTGGCGAGCGCGTCGACATCGACGCCGGGCGCCACCCGGATCAGCATGCTCGAAGGCTGGGTGTCGGTGCCGAACAGCATCGTCTGCGCCGCGTGGCTCATGAGCACCGGGTACCGGAAGCCGCCGCTGCCGACCCCGTAGAAGGCGGTGCCGTCGGCGAGCACCCCGGCCACCGTGCGCGTGTTGGTGATGCCGGTCCGCGGATCGGTGAGCGAGATACGGTCCCCCGGCCGAATCGGCTCACCCTGCGGGCCGCCCGTCGAGCCGTAGAAGGCGTCAACGACAACCAGCGACGGATCAGCCTCAAGCATGCGCCAAAGCGCAGCGTCGTCACGTGCGGCGGGGAGTCGCTCGTGAAAGGCCGGCGCGTCCGGCCCAAAGCCGGCAGGGAGGCCGACGACGGTCACCGGCAGCGAGTCGCTGGTGCGGCCGAGCGGATCGTCGCCCTCGGCGTCTGTGGTCGTCAGCGGCACCAGCGCTCGGACGCCACTGCCCGATTCGCTGATCACGAGCGATTCCGGATCACTGATCGGGTTGGTGGCGTTGTAGTCGGCGCGCGCCGACCAGCTACCGGACGCATCGTCGACCGCCTGGTCGACCCCGCCCGCGACCACCGCCGAGATCTCGGTGAGCAGCACGATGATGAAAACGACGATGGTGTACATCGCCAGCGTCGCCGCCGTCCGGAATCCCTTGGCCGTGGGGTAGGAGACCGCAAGCCGGGTGGCCAGACCCGCCTGCGAGGGGCGCTCGATCAGCGGCCGCAGCGGCCGCAACAGCGCACGTTGGTGCAGGCTGACCAGCAGCACGGCGGCGAAGGACACCATGGTGCCCAGCACCACATAGGTCGCCGTCGACTTGTCGTCGAACACGGCCGGGCGGACAAGGTTCGCGCCCAGGCCCCATGCGAGCACCGCGAAACCGACCACCGTGGACACCGTCCTGGCCGGCCAGAGCCGACGCAGCAGCGGGATCGCGGCCAGCAGCGCCAGGGTGGGCAGCAGGTACGTCTCGTACCCGGCGCTGCTGACCACTGCGGGTATCGCCGCCACGACGAGCACCGCGGTGGCCGCTGCGGAAAGAACGGTCCACCGGCGCCGCGTCCGTAACGGACGGGTCGACGGGAGATCGCGGATCGCGGCGATGATGTTGGTGCGAGCGATCCGCACACTGGTGAGGACCACCGCCAGGAAGGCGATCAGGAAGCCGGCGACCGCGCCGTTGAGGATGCTCGTCCACGTGATGTCGAAGACGACCGTGAGCGAGTTCTCCCCCGAGGTGTCCCAACCCTGGAAGATCTGCACCGCGAGCGCGACGACCAGACGGCCGACCAGCACCCCGAGCACGGCACCGACGATCGCGGCTGCCGCGCTATAGATGGCACCTTCGATCGCGAACTCGCCGGTCACCCGCCGACGGCGAAGCCCGATTGCCCGCAGGATGCCGAGCTGGCCCTTCCGCTCCTCGGCCAGCATCACGAAGATGTTCATGATCAGCAGAACCCCGGCGATGACGCTGTAGCTGGCGATGAACAAGAACACCGAACCGAGGACGTTGCCGGTCTCCTCCGCGTTGTCGAGGACCTCCCGCTTTGGTGACATGACAGCCGTGCCTAGGTCGAGCGGGTCGAGTCGCTGCTGCACGGCGGCGGCGACATCGGCGCTGAGCGAGGCCCCGCCCTCGACGTCGCCTCGGTTGGAGATGACGGTCACGGTCGTCGGCTCGCGTCCGGCGGCGGCACCCGCAGCTGTCAGCGTCCCGGAGGAGACGTATGCGGTGCTGTTGCTCGCGGCGCCGAAGCCATAGCCGCCGAGACCGGCCGCCGGGATGACGTCCGCGACCGTAAAGGTGGTTGGGGTCCCGAAAAGGTAGAGCGTGACGACGTCGCCCCGCGACAGCGCCAACGACTCGGCGAGGTTCTGGTTGACGACGACCGCGCCCGACCCTGGGTCGGGGACGGCCAGGCCGGACGGGTGTGGCGCACCAAAGCCCCGTGCGGCTTCAAAGTCCACTTCCCACACAACGGCCCGCGGCTCCGCCCTCGACTCGTCGTCAGACCCGCTGAGCGCGGCCGCCCGATCGCCTCGAAGCGTGAGGACCCCGTCGACCCGCGGATCCGCGGCAAGCGGGGCGATCGCCGCTGCGATCGCGTCGCCCTGCACAACCGAGGGGGACGAAACCGACTCGTCGACTGGACCGAGCACGTCGTATGCCGCTTCGCGGACCGACCGGTCGAGCGAGTCGCCCACCGAAAGGCTGCCCACGATGAGCGCCGTCCCGACCACCGAGCCGAGGACGACGAGCACTGACTCGGTCGGGCGGCGGACGACCTGGCGAAGGGCCAGTCGACGCAACACCGGACGGAACACCACCAGGTAGCCGACGACGGCCAGGGCGATGCCGAGGCCTAGCGCCAGGATCGGGGTGATCTCGGGGTACACCGACCTCAGTCCTCGAAAGTGACGGCGCCCACGCCTGCGCCGACCATCATTTGGTCGCCCGCCAGCCGGCCGTCACGCATCCGGATCAGGCGACTTGCCTGGGCGCCGATGTCGTCGTCGTGCGTGACCATGAGGATGGTCTGGCCCTCCTCGGCGTTGAGCTGGCGCAGGAGGGCCATGACCTGCTGGGCCATCGCGGAGTCCAGGTTGCCAGTCGGCTCGTCCGCCCACACGATGGCCGGTTTGGCGACCAGAGCCCGGGCGATCGTGACCCGCTGCTGCTCGCCACCGGATAGCTCGTTGGGCCGGTGCGGGGCTCGCTCCGCGAGTCCGACCCGGTCCAGCATCTCCATCGCCCGCAGCCGGGCCTCGCGCGACGCGGTCCCGAGCAGAAGCAGTGGCAGCTCGACGTTCTCGACCGCACTGAAGACGGGGATCAGGTTGAAGGACTGGAAGACAAATCCCATCGAGCGGGCGCGGTGCTCCGTGCGCCGGTGGTCGCTCATCGCGAACAAGTCCTCACCGCCCACGAGCACTCGGCCGCCGTCGATGTCGTCAAGGCCGGACAGGCAGTTCAGCAGCGTGGTCTTGCCCGAGCCGGACGGCCCCATGACGGCGACCAGCTCGCCGGCCCTGATCGACAGGTCGAGGTCGTCCAGCGCGAGGACGCTCAACTCGCCGGCGCGGTACACCTTGCGAACCCGCTCGGCCACCACCAGCCCCTGCGATGTCGGCATCAGGTCATCACCCGCCTCCTCTGACGAGCGTGCCCGGCTCTTCCGGTACGGGTGAGAGTCAAAAGACCCGACGCATAGGTAGGAACGGCCCCTCCGTCCGCCTTGACCCGGAGGCCTCGCTCTCTACCCTCAGCAGCACTCGACTCTCGGGGAGAGGGCATCACAGCAGTCGCGCGGTCCTAGCTCGGCGATGAACATCGAGGAGACGATCAGCAGCCCGCCGAACCAGCCGACCGCGGTCAGCAGCTCGTCGCCGATGGTGGCGGCGAGCAGGGCTGCGAACACCGGTTCCATGGTCATCACCACGGCGGCCGTGGTTGCGGTCAGCGCGCTCTGCGCCCATGCCTGGACGACGAACCCGAGGCAGGTGGCGGCGAGGGCCAGGTAGGCGATGGAGAGCCATGCGCTGCTGGACGGCGGGACGGCCAGGTCGCCGCCGACGACGGCGGCGGCGCCGCAGATCAGCGCTGCGACGCACACTGACCACGCGGTGAGTCCGTATGCGTTCGCCGGGTTGGCCCATTGGCTGAGCCCGGTGATGTGCCCGGCGAAGCAGACGGCGCCGCCCAGGGTCAACAATGCCCCGGTGGTCAGGCTGGTGTCGCCGCCTCCGGCCAGCAGGGCAACGCCGACGGTGGACAGCGCGAC
>JBEVHX010000063.1:0-3233 GCA_040510995.1 Candidatus Nanopelagicales bacterium | reverse complement strand
TGGAGATCGACTTCGCTGCCGCGCACACGGTCTCGAGCCTCTACCGCGCCGCCAACGCCGTCCGAGCGCACATCACCAACGCGGTGCTGCGCCAGTATGACCTGACCTGGAGCGGCTTCGTTGTGATGTGGGTCGTGTGGATCTGGGACGGGATGGAGACCCGGCACGTCGCCGAGAGCGCGGCCATCTCCAAGGCGACGCTGACAGGCGTGATGAAGACGCTGGAAAGCCGCGGCTGGCTCATCCGCGAGAGTTCGGTCGCCGACCGTCGCCTGGTGCAGCTGCGGTTGACCCAATCTGGCATCGACCTGATGACCGAGCTCTACCCCAAGTTCAATGCGGCGGAGTCCGACGTGGTGCGGCAGCTGTCGGCCAGGTCTAAGGCCAGCCTGGCCAGGGACCTGCGCAGCATTGTCCGCACCGTCGAGGCTAACGGCGTCCCGGCGAACGGAGTGGGTGCCTGAGGGGTGCTCAGCGCGCCGCGTCAACGAATGCTCGAAAGATGCTGGCCTGCACAGGATCAGTGTCCGCGGAGTCCTCGGGGTGCCACTGGACGCCGAGATACCAGCCCTCGTGGCCGTCGATGGTGACGGCCTCGATCGTCCCGTCCGAGGCGTGCGCGGCAGGCCGCAGCCCCTGACCGAGCACACCCAGACACTGATGGTGATAGCAGGAGATGGTTAACCGGTCGCCGTCGACGACCTTGCGCAGCGGCGACTCGGCGTCCAACTCGATGTCGTGCACAAGGTGGCGGTGGTCCCGACCGGTGGCCTCGGTCATGTCCTGCACCAGGTCGCCGCCGCGCGCCACATTCACCACTTGGTTGCCGCGGCAGATGGCGAGCAGCGGGATGCCGTCGCGTAGCGCCCAGCGGCCCAGCGCCAGGTCGAATGCGTCCTGTTCCTCGTCGACACCGTACAACGACTCATGCGCCTGCTGGCCGGACCAGCGGGCCGACATGTCTCCGCCGCCGGGCAGCAGGATCGCGTCGGCCATCCCGAACCGTTTCGCCACGGCGTCGACCAGGGCGTCGTCGAGGACCGCGCCCGGTGCGTCTGGGTGCACAGTCAGTGGCTCACCGCCGGCCGCCCACACGCTTTCGACGAGCTTGGCGGCGTTCACCTCGGCCCGGTGCCGCAAGACAGTCGCGCCCTCCGAGAAGCGGGCCGGGATGACGACGATCGGCCGGGACCGCCGCAGTCCACTCCTCGGCTCATCCATAGTTGATCCAGGTGGTCTTGAGGTCGGTGTACTCGTCCATCGCATGACGGGATTTGTCGCGCCCCGACCCGGATAGCTTGACGCCGCCGAACGGCACGTTCATGTCGCCTTCCTCGTAGCAGTTGACCCAGACCGTGCCGGCCTTGAGCGCGCGGGAGATCCGGTGCGCGGCGCCCAGGTTGTCCGTCCAGACGGCCGCCGCGAGCCCGAAGGGCGTGTCCTGCGCGACCCGCAACGCCTCGGACTCGTCCGTGATCACCTGCACGGTCAACACCGGACCGAAAAGCTCCTCGCGGACTAGGACGTTGTCCGGCCCGGCGCCGGTGACCACGGTCGGCTCCAGGTAGGCCCCACCTGTATCGGCCAGCACCTGGCTGCCGCCATGGCGCAGGATCGCGCCCTGCGCCTGGCCCGCCCGCAGCTGGGCCTGGATCCGGTCCAGGCTCCGCCGGTCGACCAGGGGCCCCATCTGGGTGGTGGCGAGCAGCGGGTCTGCGGGAAACCATGTCGCCGACGTCTCGACGATCCGCTGGACGACGCGATCTGCCACGTCCTCGTGCACCACTAGGCGGGAGCCGGCTGTGCACATCTCGCCGGAGTTGAAGAAGATCGCCCAGGCCGCCGTGTCCGCGGCGGCATCCAGGTCCGGGGCGTCGGGAAGGATGATGTTGGGCGATTTGCCGCCCAGCTCCAGGAATACGCGCTTGAGATTGCTGTCCGCCGCGTAACGGAGGAAGTGGCGACCCACCGCGGTGGATCCCGTAAAGGTCAGGACGTCGACGTCCGGGTGCTCACCGAGCGCCCGGCCAGCCACCAGGCCGTCGCCGGACAGCACATTGAACACCCCCGGCGGCAGTCCCGCCTCCGAGCCGAGCTGGGCCACCCGCTGCATGGACAGCGGCGACTGCTCGGCCGTCTTGAGGACCACGGTGCAGCCGGCAGCCAGCGCCGGAGCGAACTTCCAGCCGCCCAGCGTGAGCGGGAAATTCCACGGCACGACGGCTGCGACGACCCCGGCCGGCTCCCGGGTCACCAGCGACAGCTCCCCCTCGACCGTCGGGGTGACCTCGCCCGACCTCTTGTCGGCCAGCTCACCGTAGAAGCGTAGGCAGCGGGTGAGCGCGCGTAGTTCGATCCGCCAGGCATGGCTGATCGGCTTGCCCATCTCGAGGGAGACCAGTAACGCGAGCTCGTCGCGGTGCTGCTCCACCAGGCCGGCGAAGCGCTGCAGGATCTCGCCGCGCTCCCGCGCGGGCAGCCGCGGCCACGGCCCTTCGTCGAACGCCCGGCGCGCGGCGGCCACGGCCACATCGACGTCCTTCTCGTCCGCCCAGCCCAGCTCCACCACGGTGGCGCCGTCCCGCGGCGAGAGCACAGCTCGCACCGACCCACTCATCGCCGGGCGCTGCTCGCCGTCCACGAACATCCCCCACGGCGCCTGCAGTGCGTCGGCGCGGTGCACCCAGTCGACGCTGGTGACGGGGTCCGGTTGCCCGATAGGAGCGTTCACGGCACGCCTTCCTCTAGGTCCCGGCCGTCGTGCGATGCCGGGTCAGTAGTTTTCACCGTTGGTCAGTGGGTGTTGGACAGGTCCGGTTTGCGGATGCCGCGGAACTCCCAGTCGCCACCCTTGGCCGTGGACAGCACTTCCTCGCTCTCCGTGGGTTGCGCGCCCACGTCTGAGCGGATGGGTGTCGGCCCCTCCACGATGTGGTTACGCAGCGTGCCGAGGCCCTCCACCTCCACGTCGACCACGTCGCCGGGGTAGACGGTGCGCGAGATGGCCGGGGTGCCGGACAGCAGCACGTCGCCGGGCTGCAGGGTGATGGTCCGCGCGATGTCGGCGACGAGATAGTGCATGTCCCACTTCATCTCGTCGGTGTTGCCGTCCTGCTTGACCTCGCCGTTGACCAGGGTGCGGATCCGCTTGTGCCGGAAGTCCCACCCTTCGACCAGGCCCGGTCCGATGGGGCACAGCGTGTCGGCGCCCTTGACCCGCAGCATCGAGCCGG
>JBEVHX010000062.1:0-3925 GCA_040510995.1 Candidatus Nanopelagicales bacterium | reverse complement strand
CGCAGCCTCGGGCACCTGCTGCAGCAACGCTGCGCTGCCGGCGGCTCCGGCTGACTGCCCGAACTCGCCGACGACGAGCACCAGTCCAGCGCCACACCCCGCTCGGCGAAGCTGGCGAACAGGCCTCGCAGCGCTTCCGATCCCGTGACCTGTTCTCCCCCTTGCGGTCGCACGGTCCAGAGACCGTCGGGTTCGATCTCGGAGCTCGGCACCATTGCTGCCGCATACCAGCAAGTGCCCAGGACCCTGCGGCCGTGCGCGCAGCCGGACGTCGACCGCACCAACGGGCGACTTGCTGAGCACCGCAACGTCGACGCAGGCCGCGCTCAGGGCCTCCACCCTCCGGCGCAGCGCGGCGACCGGCGCGGGCCGGGGGATACCCGGCGATCTCCCAGTCGAACACCACAGCGTCGACGGTCTGGTCGATCACCGAACCGCGACCTCAGCCAGGTCCTGCACCACGACATCGGCGCCGTGCGAGGACAGTTCGTCCGGGTGGCCGGTGCGGTCGACGCCGATCACAAGTCCAAACCCGCCGCGGCGCCCCGCCGTAACTCCAGCCAACGCGTCTTCCACGACGACCGCGCGGTCGGGGCGCACGTCGAGCCGGCGCGCCGCCTCCCGAAAGATCGCGGGATCCGGCTTGCCAGGCAAGCCGAGGCCTTCCATGACGACCCCGTCCACCCGGACGTCGAACAGGTTCTCGACACCGGCGGCGGCCAGCACCGCGACGGAGTTCTTGCTGGCCGAGATCACACCCGTGCGAATGCCGCAGTCCGAAAGCGCTCGTATCAAGGCGACCGTGGAGCCATATGCCCGAACGCCATCGGACGCGATGAGCTCGTGGAAGTATCCGTCCTTGCGGTCGCCGAGCTCACGAACGGTGTCGGGATCGATCTGGATCCCGCGCGCGGCCATGAAGGCAGAGACTCCGTCATATCTCGGCTTGCCGTCGACATACTCCCGGTAGTCATCTGGTGTGAACCTGCGAACGTCCTCATTCGGGCCTGCAGTGCGACCACCAAGGAACTCGTCGAACATGCGCCGCCAGGCCGCGGCATGGACCGACGCGGTATCGGTGACGACGCCGTCCATGTCGAAGATGACCCCGTCGTACTGGTCCGGCGAAATCACGACGGCAATCACCCGGCCTCACCTCCCGAACGTTTACGTGTCGCCATTCCGAGTCAACCTTCGACATTGGTGTCCTGTATAGCGTCGTAGACCGCGCTTGCGGATCGAGACATGAGGCAACCTGGCGTGGTGAACGAGATACCGCAGCAAGCCGCGGGACTGACGTCCGCCGAGGCGACCAATCTGCTGCGGGAGATCGGCGCAAACGAGGTACCACGACCTCCCCGAGTTCCGTTGTGGTCCAGAATCAGCGGGCAGCTTCGGGATCCGCTGATCCTCGTCCTCCTCGCAGCCGCTGCGCTGACCGCGGCCATTGGTGACATCCCCGACCTGACGGTGATCATGCTCGTGGTGGTCGTCAACAGCACTGTCGGCGTGTGGCAGGAGCTGCGAGCCGACCGAGCGGTCGAAGCGCTGGCAGCCATGACCGTGCCCACGTCACGCGTCATTCGGGACGGGGCCGAGCACGAGATCGCCAGCACGGAGATCGTGCCGGGGGACCTCGTCCTGCTCGGGGAAGGTGACGTGGTGCCCGCCGATGGTTTCGGGGTCGAGTCGGCCTCGCTCCGGATCGACGAGTCCGCGCTCACTGGGGAGTCGGTGCCCGTGGACAAACAGGCTGGCGGCGACGCCGAGGAGACCACGTTGCGGGCCGGAACGGTTGTGGTTCACGGCCGTGGACGCATGGTGGTCACCCGGACTGGTGCCACGAGCACCCTCGGGCGCATCGCCGGCATGCTCGACAGTCGCCCCCTGCCGACTCCATTGCAGCGCCGGATGGCGGAACTGAGCCGGATCCTCGCCGCTGCCGCGGTGTTGCTCTGTCTGCTCGTTTTCGTGCTCGGCTTGGTGCGCGGGCAGTCCCTGGAACTCATGGCCGTCACTGCGGTAAGTCTCGCAGTCGCCGCCGTGCCAGAGTCGCTGCCGGCCGTCGTCACGCTCAGCCTCGCCCTTGCCGCTTCGCGGATGGCGCGGCGCAACGCCATCGTCCGGAGGCTGCCGGCAGTCGAGACGCTGGGCTCGGTTACGGTGCTGGCCACCGACAAGACGGGCACGCTCACCGAGGGCAGCATGGTCGTCGAGCGGCTCTGGCTGCCAATCGGTGGAACGGTCGTCGGATCGGAGCCCTCGGCCTCCAGTGGATTCGTTCGTGCCGGCCGCCGGGTGGATGCGGAGCATGACCACGACGTTGCCGCATTGCTGCGAGCCGGGGTTCTTTGTAGTGACGCGACCCTTCTCGCTGGCGGACAGGCCGCCGGCGATCCTACCGAGGTGGCGATTCTGCGTGCGGCCGCGGCTGTCGGCCTCGACGAGCAGGTGGTCGAGGCCAGCCAGCCACGCGTCGCCGAGGTGCCTTTCGACAGTCGGCGCAAGCGGATGTCGACGCTGCACGAGGACGGAACGGGCAATTGGCTGGTCGTGTGCAAGGGTGCGCCGGAACAGATGGTTGCCGACGGCGTCGTAGTCGGAACCGCGGACGTGCTCAGTGCTGCCCACAACCGGGCCCACCAATGGTCGGCCGACGGGTTGCGGGTACTGGCGATCGCCACGGCTACCCACGACGAGCTTCCGGCCGTTGACGAGATCGAGCGCGGCCTGACGCTGCTCGGCCTCGTCGGTATCTTCGACCCACCACGGGATGCAGCGCAGGACACCATCGGTGCCTGTCGACGTGCCGGCGTTGTGCCCGTCCTGGTGACTGGTGACCATGCCGCCACCGCCACAGCCATCGCTGGCCGCGTCGGCATCGCCGAGCCACCCGGCAACGCCGTCGACCTCACCGGGCTCACCGGACCCGCCGTGGAGCGCAGCGCGGAGGCCACCGTCCTCGCCAGGGCCACGCCTGAGCACAAGCTGCAGCTTGTCGAGACCTGGCAGCGACGAGGAGACGTGGTCGCGATGACCGGCGACGGCGTCAACGACGGTCCGGCCTTGCGGCGGGCCGACATCGGTGTGGCCATGGGGCGGCGCGGCACCGAGGTCGCCCGCCAGGCGGCGGACCTGGTGCTCGCCGACGACGACCTGGGCACGGTTGTCGCCGCCATCGAGGAGGGACGGCGGGTCTACGCGAATATCCGCCGCTTCCTGCTCTACGGCATCTCCGGTGGGGCGGCGGAGATCTTTGTGATGATCTTCGGCCCCGCAGCTGGCATGCCGGTCCCGCTGCTGCCGGCGCAGATCCTGTGGATCAATCTGCTCACCCATGGATTAGTCGGCGTGGCACTCGGCGCGGAACCCGTCGACCCGGCCCGGATGCAGGAACCCCCTCGGCCGCCAACGCAGAGCGTCCTCGGTGCCGGGCTGTGGCAGAGAATCGCTGTCGCCGCGGTGGCCGTGGCCACCGCCAGCTTCGCGAGTGCGATTTGGGCTACCGAGGACTCGTCGCCCTCGCAGACCATCTTGTTCCTCACCTTGGGAGCGAGCCAACTCGCCGTCGCGCTGGCCGTCCGCGCCCCGCGCCGCCACCTCACCGACGACCCGTGGCTGTTCCTTGCGGTGCTCGGGGCCTCCGCCCTCTTGGCTGCCGCAGTCGTGATTTCACCACTGCGCGAGATGCTCGACCTGTCCGTGCCCGGCCTCCGCGGCGTCCTGGCCTGCCTCACCGGAGCAGTGGCGACCTACATGGTGACGCGCTTGATGCTACGTGCGGCCTCGTCGTGGTAGATGACGCACACCACCCACGGCGCCGATCCCTCAATGTGTGGCCCGATGCTCTTCTTCGGTCGCCATCGTCGAGCCGAGCAGCTCACCCCAGCGCCGAGCGCGTTCACGCTCACCGACTACAAGTGGG
>JBEVHX010000061.1:0-4342 GCA_040510995.1 Candidatus Nanopelagicales bacterium | reverse complement strand
CTCGCCCTTGAGGAAGCGGTGGCAGCGCACGCCGCCGGTACCGCGGCCCTTCGCCGGGTACTCCGCGTATGGAGTGATCTTGGCGGAGCCGGGAACGGTGCCGGGCAGCGCGGCTGACGGTCCGGACACCGTGAGGACGTGCACCTCGCCGGTCGGGTCATCGACGGCGCCGAAGAAAACCGCGCGCATCCCTGCGGCCAGTCGGATGCCGGCCATCCCGGCAGCCGAGCGCCCCTGCTGTCGCACGCTCGACGCCCCGAACCGCAACAGCTGCGCGTCGGAGGTGACGAACACCAGCTCGGCGTCGTCATGGGCGAGCTCGACCGCGCCAACGACCCGGTCGCCCTGCTTGAGGGCGACGACCTCGAACTCGTCGCGGTTCAGCGGATAGTCCGGGAGCACCCGCTTGACCACCCCGCCCGCCGTGCCGAGAGCCAGCCCAGCCGATTCGGCTGCCAGCCCGGTGAGCGCGAGCACTCGCTCGTCAGAGCCTAAGGAGACGAACTCCGAGACCGGAGCACCCCCGGCGAGGTTGGGCGCGTCGGCAGTGTCCGGGAGCCCGGGCAGGTCGAGCGCGGCCAGCCGCAGCACCCGCCCGGCGGACGTGACGACCCCGATGGAGCCGCGAGCGGTGGTGGTGACCGACGAGACGATCACGTCGTGCTTGGGTCGCTGGCCGCGGGCAGCCGGCTCGCGGAGGGTCTGCGTGCGGGCGAGCAGACCGGTCGAGGAGAGCAGCACCCGGCACGGCTCGTCGGCCACTTCGAGCGGGACGGCGGCCGCGCTCGTGGCGGTGGTCGCGCTGGACTCGAGCAGGATCGTGCGCCGCGGGGTGCCGTGCGCCGCGGCGACTCCGGCGAGTTCGTCAGAGACGACTTTCCGCAGCTTGGCGTCGTCCTCGAGGATCTGGCTCAGTCCGGTGATGGAGTTCTGCAGGTCCTCCTGCTCCTTCTCCAGCTCCAGCCGGGAGAACTTGGTCAGCCGGCGCAGCGGCATCTCGAGGATGTAGTCGGTCTGCGTCTGCGTCAGGTCGAAGACCCGCATCAGCCGGTCGCGAGCCATCGCGGTGTCGTCGGAGCTGCGGATGATCTGGATGACCTCGTCGATGTCGACGATGGCGACCAGCATGCCCTCGACCAGGTGCAGCCGTTCCTCCGCTCTGCGGCGACGGTACGCGGAGCGCCGGCGCACGACCTCGAGCCGGTGATCGATATAGACGGTGAGCAGGTCTTTGAGGCCGAGCGTCCGCGGCTGCCCGTCGACCAGCGCGACATTGTTGATCGCGAAAGACTCCTCCAGCGAGGTGAGTCGGTACAGCTCGTCGAGGATGGCCTCGGGGTGGAAGCCGTTCTTCACCTCGATGACCAGGCGCAGACCGTTCTTGCCGTCGGTGAGGTCGGTGAGGTCGGAGATCCCCTGGACCTTCTTCGACTTCACCAGCTCCGAGATCTTCTCGACCACCCGCTCCGGCCCGACGTTGTAGGGCAGCTCCGTGATCACGATGCCCTTGCGCCGCGGGGTCAGACTCTCGATGCGCGCGGTCGCCCGCGTGCGGAAGCTGCCGCGACCGGTCTCGTATGCCTCCCGGATCCCGTCGAGCCCGACGATCTTGCCACCGGTGGGCAGGTCCGGCCCTGGCACGAAGCGCATCAACGCGTCGAGGCTGGCGTTCGGATGCTTCACCAGGTGCCGGGCGGCAGCGACCACCTCGACGAGGTTGTGCGGCGGCATGTTGGTGGCCATGCCAACCGCGATCCCGGCGGTGCCGTTGACCAACAGGTTCGGCAGCGCGGCCGGCAGCACCTCGGGCTGGAGCTCCTGGCCGTCGTAGTTCGGGATGAAGTCGACGACGTCCTCGTCCAGCGTCGCGGTCATCAGCATCGCCGGCTGCGACAGCCGGCACTCCGTGTAGCGCATTGCCGCGGGCGGATCGTCGTTGCCCAGCGAGCCAAAGTTGCCATGCCCGTCGACCATCGGCGCCCGCATCGAGAACCACTGCGCCATGCGCACCAGCGCGTCATAGATCGCGCCGTCGCCGTGCGGGTGCAGGCGGCCCATCACGTCGCCGACGACGCGGGCGCTCTTGACGTGGGCCCGATCGGGGCGCAGGCCCATCTGCGCCATCTGGAACAGGATCCGCCGCTGGACCGGCTTCAGTCCGTCCCGCGCGTCCGGGAGCGCCCGGGCGTAGATGACCGAGTACGCGTACTCCAGGAACGACCCCCGCATCTCCTCGCCGACGTCGATGTCGACGATGCGCTCTTCTGGGCGTTCCGCCGGGCGCTCGGGTGGGGGTGCGGTGGTGCGACGGGCCATGGGCTCATTGTCGCCGAGTGCATGGCCCGCCCCACGATCGCCACTCGGATCACGACGGCACCGTCAGAGAGGGAACGTCGGCGGCGTCGGCGTGGCCAAGTCCGGCCGCGATCCGGCGCGGGACCGGCTGACTGCGATGCCGACCACGAGAGCGCTGACGGCGAGCACGGAGATGGCGCCGGCTGCGATCGCGGCGGTGGGAACCGACGAACCCTCGTTGCCGCTATCGGCCGGGGTGGCTGCCGGCTGCTGGTCCAGACGCGACAGCTCGTTGTGCTCGATCTGCGCCTTGGTGAGGGCAGCGTTCTCGCACAGGCGGGAGTAGTAGGTCATCGCCGATTGCCCGGAGCCGCCGTACTGGCAGGCCGGTGGCCACGGCTCAGCGGCAGCAGGCGAGGCAGCGAGCAGCAGTCCGGTGGGGACGATGAGGACAGCGCCGACGAGGGCGGCGTGGGCGGTGCGGGGCATGATGACCTCCGAGGTGCGGCTCCGGCTGGTCCGAAGCGATGCCTCGACGCTGCACGCTTGTGGTCGAGATCAGGTGGCCGCTTGGTCGCGCCCGGTCGCGACCTGGTCGCGGTCGGGTCGCAGTCGAATCAGGAGGCTTCACAGCCTTCCTGCTGCAGGTACTGCCGGCACTCGTCGTCGGTGAACCCGCGCGTGAGCTCGTTGTGCGCGATGGCGATGAGATCGTCGAGGTCCATTGCCCAGACTCGAACCGCCCCGTCGAAACCCGAGCTCAGCAGGCTTGCGCCGTCCGGACTGATTTCCACGTTGATCACGACGTCCTGGTGCCCGGTCAAGACCAAGCGTTGGGACCCGGTGTCGGTGTCCCAGATGCTGATCGCCCCGTCGAAGCGGCCGCCTGCGATCGTCGAGCCGTCGGGGCTGATCGCGAAGGCTCCGATGCCACCGCCAACACCGGTCAGGGTCCGGACCTTCTCGCCACTTGGCACCCGCCAGATCCCAGCAGGTTCGAAACTTCCACCGGACACAAGCAGGGTCCCAGTCGGGTCGAACTCGACGTCGTCTGCGTCGACCTGGATCGTTGTGACGACGTCGCCCGCCTGCCAGTCCCAGACCTGGATGCGGCTGTCCTGCGGCTGGGCGAGGTCGAGCAGCTGAGTCGCCACCGCGAGCAGGCGACCGTCCGGGCTGAAGTTCGACGCGAACGCCATGTACCCGTCGCCAGCGTTCAATGTGGCCAGCTGCTGGCCGTCGCGGTCGATCACCACGGTGAGGCCGTCCGCCGTACTGACGGCAAGCTTCTCATCGGCAGGGCTCCAGTCGAGGTCGAGCACGAACCAACCCGAGCTGCGGTGAACGATCTCCGCGTCCGTGCGCGCGTCTCTCACGGACACGACGTCCTCGACTGCGTAGGCCACGAGGTCGCCGTCAGGGGAGACGGTGACCTCCTCCATGTATGCGTTGTCGGAGACGTCCATCGCGTTGAAGTCGACCTCCAAGGACCGCACCGCCGCGCCGGACGCCGGGTCCCATTCGGTCACCGAACCGCCACCGCGGTTGGCGAGGATGTGTCCATCCGGCGTGAAGCTGGCCGCGGTCGGGTTGTCCGGGGTCCCTGGCAGGTTGGCGATCTCGGCGTTGCCCGCATCGGTGATGTCCCAAATAGTGACCGACTGGACGTTCAGGTCGCCGGCCATGACTCTGGTTACGTCGGGCGAGACAGCGACCCCTTGAGCGCCGTTGGCAGTGCCGGAACCGGACAGGACGAGTCGCTGGGACGCGGCGCCGTCGTTCAGGTCCCATACCCGGACTGTCTTGTCCTCGCTGCTGGTCACCAGCGAGGTCGAGTCGGCTGACCACTCGATGTCGGTGATGTTCCCGGTGTGCCCGTTCAGCTGGAAGATGACGGCACCCGTCTCGGCAGTCCGGATCGCCAGCGCGGTGCCAGCGCCGCGAGTTGCGATGCGTGACCCATCCGGGCTCCAGGCGGTGGCTCCGATGCGCTCGAGATCCGGAAGAACGAACGGCGTCACTCGCGGTGAGGCGTCGAGACCGGTTT
>JBEVHX010000060.1:0-10833 GCA_040510995.1 Candidatus Nanopelagicales bacterium | reverse complement strand
CTCGATGCGTTCGGGCACGTGAAGCTGTCCGGCATCGGCGAGTGGCTGGCGGGTCAGATCGAGGAGAAGACCGGCAAGGAGGCGCGCACCACGGTCCTCGGGCACGTCCAGCGCGGCGGCACACCTACCGCGTTCGACCGTTGGCTCGCCACCCGTTTCGGGCTGTATGCGATCGACGCAGTCGAGGCCGGCGAGTACGGCGTGATGGTGGCCCTGCGCGGTACCGACATCGTGCGCGTCCCGTTGGCGTCGGCCACCACCGAGCTCAAGACCGTGCCGCAGTCGCTCTACGACGAGGCCAAGGTCTTCTTCGGCTGACCATCCTTCCGCAAAACGCTGAATCGCTGCGGGCACGCGCGGGGTCGTACGCTCACGGCTGTGCCCGACGTCCTGACCTGGCCTGACCTGCCGGCGGCTCAGCAGCCGGTGTGGCCGGCAGTCGCCGCCCGGGACGCGGCCGTCGAGGAGCTGCGGTCGCTTCCTCCGCTCGTGTTCGCCGGGGAGTGCGACGATCTCCGGTCTCGGCTGGCGCTGGCAGCGGGTGGACAGTCGTTCGTGCTGATGGCCGGAGACTGCGCCGAGCGTTTTCAAGACGCGACCGCGGAGGCCATCCGCGGCAAGCTCAAGACGGTCCTCCAGATGGCCATCGTGCTCACGTATGCGGCCTCGATGCCGGTGGTGAAGGTTGGCCGGATGGCCGGCCAGTATGCAAAGCCGCGAACCTCCGACGTCGAGGTCAGGGATGGCGTCTCGCTGCCCGCCTACCGCGGCGACATGGTCAACGACTTCGCGTTCACTGAAGCCGGGCGCACCCCTGACCCGCGCCGGATGGTCGAGGCCTACCACCGCTCGGCCGCGACGCTGAACTTGGTGCGCGCGTTCACGCAGGGCGGGTATGCGGACCTGCGGCAGGTGCACGCCTGGAACACCGACTTCGTCCGGGACAGTCACGTTGGCCAGCGCTACGAGCGGATGGCGAGCGACCTCGACCGGGCGTTGGCCTTCATGCGCGCCTGCGGCGCGGACCCCGAAGAGTTCCATCGGGTCGATCTGTTCAGTGGCCACGAGGCTCTGGTGCTCGACTACGAGCGCGCGCTCACCCGTATCGACTCGCGCACCGGGCTGACCTACGACGTCTCGGCGCATTTCGTCTGGGTGGGCGACCGGACCCGCCAGCTCGACGCCGCGCACGTCGACTTCGCGGGCCGCATCCGCAACCCGATCGGGCTGAAGCTGGGGCCAACCGCGACGCCCGAGGACGCATTGGCGTTGGTGGCGCGGCTGGATCCCGAGCGGGAGCCAGGACGGCTCACGTTGATCACCCGGATGGGCGCCGGCCGGGTCCGAGCGCTGCTGCCGCCGATCGTGGAAAAGGTGACCGCGTCCGGCACCGACGTCGTGTGGGTCTGCGACCCGATGCACGGAAACACCCGCGAGACCTCGACCGGAGTGAAGACGCGCTCGTTCGAGGACGTGATGGACGAAGTGCGCGAATTCTTCGAGGTGCACCGCTCGCTTGGGACCGTGCCGGGCGGGCTGCATCTGGAGCTGACCGGCGACGATGTCACCGAGTGCATCGGCGGGGCGATCGAGGAACAGCACCTGGTCGGCCGGTACGAGACGGCGTGCGACCCGCGGCTGAACCGCGAGCAGGCGCTCGAGCTCGCCTACCTGGTCGCGGAGATGCTGGTCACCCCGCGCTGACCGCCCTCTGCCAGTCCCCGGCCCTTCCGCAACGACGCGCCGTCGCTTTCGCGAGGCCGCTATGTCCGATTCCCGCCAGCCATTGTCAGAGGGCCGGGGCAGACTTGCGGCATGCACGATGACTTCGAGCGCTGCTACCGGGCCGTCCACAGTCGCGACAGGCGGTTCGACGGGCGGGTCTTCACTGCGGTCACGAGCACTGGCATCTACTGCCGTCCGTCGTGCCCGGCCCGCACCCCGAAGCGCGAGAACGTTCGCTTCTACCCGTCCGCCGCTGCGGCGTCGGCCGCCGGCTTCCGAGCCTGCCGACGGTGCCGGCCTGACACCCTCCCGGGATCGCGGGAGTGGGACCACCGCGCCGATCTCGCCGCCCGGGCGTTGCGTCTGGTGGCGGCCGGGGCGGTCGACGAGGTCGGTGTCGTCGGGTTGGCCAAGCGGCTCGCGGTCAGTGAGCGCCACCTCCACCGAGTGCTGCTCGCCGAGGTCGGCGTCGGGCCCCTGGCACTGGCCAGGACCCGCCGGGCGCAGACCGCCCGGCTGCTGATGGACCAGACTCCGCTGCCACTCACGGACATCGCGTTCGCCGCCGGCTTCGCCAGCGTGCGGCAGTTCAACGACGTCATGCGCGAGGAGTTCGGTTGCACCCCATCGCAGCTGCGCCGGGCGCCGGTCGACGACGATCGGGTCGGGTCGGGTGTGCTCACCCTGCGGCTGGTCCACCGTGGCCCGTATGCCGCCGAGCCGATGATGCGCTTCCTGGCGGCGCGGGCGATCCCGGGGGTCGAGCAGGTCAACGGGGGAGTCACCCGATCGCTGCGCCTGGCCGGTGCACCAGCACTGGTGAACGTCGAGCCCGGTGACGGCCACTGGTTGGCTCGGCTGCAGCTGGCCGAGCTCGACCACCTGCCCGCGGCCGTGGCGGCTTTGCGCCGCTGGCTCGACCTCGACGCGGATCCGCTCGCCGTCGACGAGGTCCTTGCCCGCGACCCCGAGCTGCGGGCATCGGTAGAAGCGCTGCCCGGGATCCGGGTCCCGGGATGCGTCGACGGGTTCGAGCTCGCGGTTCGCGCAGTGGTCGGGCAGCAGGTTTCGGTAGCCGGTGCCCGAACGATGCTCGGCCGGATCGCGGCCGCATACGGCGAGCTGCTCGTCGACGACGGTGCTGGCATCTCGCGCACCTTCCCGTCGGCCGACGTGCTGGCCGGCGCCGCGTACGAAGGCCTCGGCCTGACCAGGCGTCGAATGGAGACAATCCGCGCAGTCGCGCGAGCCTGCGCAAGCGGTGAGCTGGTGCTGGACGCCGGGGCGGACCGCGACGAAGTGCGACAGCAGCTGCTCGCGATGCCCGGCATCGGACCGTGGACCGCCGACTACATCGCGATGCGGGCCCTCGGTGACCCGGACGCGTTCCTCGCGACCGACCTGGTCATCCGTCGCGTCGTCACAGCCGCGGGCTTGGAACCGGAGCGATGGCGGCCGTGGCGGGCATACGCCGCGATGCACCTGTGGAGTCGCACCAGCACTGTCACCAACGAAACCAAGGAGTTGTCATGGTCAGCCTGAAGGTTGCCGTCATCGCGACCCCGGTGGCCCCGCTCACCGTGGTCACCGATCCCGACGGCGTCGTGGTCGTCAGCGGGTTCACCTCGCCCGAGGACCAGCTGGGCCGTCTCGGGTCTCCAGCCGCCGAGCTGGTCGACGATCTCGGGCCGGCGAGCCGAGCGGTTGCCGCTTACCTCGACGGCGACGTCAACGCGCTGCACGACGTCCCGGTGCGACAGGCCGGTGGACCGTTCCTGCAGGAAGTGTGGCGGTTGATGCGCGACATCCCGGCGGGTACGACCTGGTCCTACGGCGAGCTCGCCGCGAAGGCCGGCAACCCTCGCGCGGTCCGCGCGGTCGGCGGGGCATGCGCCCGCAACATGGTCGCCCCGTTCGTGCCATGTCACCGGGTCGTGCGCAGCGATGGCTCGCTGGGCGGCTACTACTACGGCCTCGACGCCAAACGCTGGATCCTCGCCCACGAACGCGGGGAGGACGTCATGGCCCGTTCGGGAGGGTGAGGCCGGACTGCATCACGAAGACGACGAGCTGGGCGCGGTCACGCGCACCCAGCTTGAGCATGGCGCGGCTGACGTGGGTGCGGACCGTGTCCGGGCTGATCACCAGCGCATCCGCGATCTCGTCGTTCGAGCGCCCGGTGGCGACCCACGCCGCGATCTCCCGCTCCCGATCCGTGAGTCGACCCAGTTCCGGGTGCGGCGAGGATGCTGCCGGCCGCCGGGATGTGAAGGTCTCGATCACTCGCGTGGTGACGCTGGGCGAGAGAAGCGAGCCGCCGTCGGCGACGACATGGACAGCCTGGAGCACCAGCTCGGGAGCCGCGTCCTTGAGCAAGAAGCCGCTGGCGCCACCGCGCAGCGCGTCGAAGACGTACTCGTCCATCTCGAACGTCGTGAGCATGATCACCCGCACGGCGGCGAGCCTCCGGTCGGTCGTGATCTCGCGAAGCGCCTCGAGCCCGTCCAAGACCGGCATCCGGATATCCATCACGACGACATCCGGGACGCTCGACCGCACCATGTCCAGGCCGGCTCGGCCGTCGGCCGCCTCGCCGACAAGCTCGATCGCGGGGTCGGAGGAGAACAACGCCCGCAGCCCCATCCGGACCAGCTCCTGGTCGTCGACGACGACCACGCGGACCGTGTCCATGCTCACCGGGCCGCCGCTGTCGTCAGCGGCAGCCAGGCGCTGACCCTGAATCCGCCGCCGGGGGGCGTCCCGGCCACGAGCGTGCCCCCGAGCGACTCGGCACGTCGGCGCATCCCGTCGATGCCCGTGCCGCCCTCGGCGACGCCACCTCGTCCGGTGTCCGTCACCTCGACGAGCACCGCACTGCCATCCAGCCGCACGGCGACGTGTGCGGTCCGCGCATGGGCGTGCCGCACCACGTTGGTCAGCGCTTCCTGCACGATCCGGTATGCCGCGGTGCCGACGGCTGCCGGCACGGTGGCGGGGTCGGCCGCAACCTCGACGCTGACCTGGACGTCGCCGGCGGTGTTGATCCGGCTGGCCGCCACCTCGATGTCCGCCAGCCCGGGCGCTGGGGCTCTGGCGGCGGACTCATCCGGCGTACGCAACCTCGCCAGCTCGTCCCGCAGGCTCTGCAAGGCATCCCGGCTGGTGACGCGGATCGCCTCGAGCGAAGCGCGCACTTGGTCCGGGTCGTCGTCGATGACGTGCAGGGCCACCCCGGACTGCATCGCGATCACGGCCAACCCGTGGCCGACCGCGTCGTGCAGCTCCTGCGCCATCCGAAGCTGCTCCTCCGACACGACCCGCGCGGCCTGCTCGGCGCGGACCCGAGCCGACGCCTGTCGACGCACCCGCACCGCCGTGCCGATGGCGACTGCGGCCGCGACGACCGCCGACCAGACCAACGCGATCGACAGCAGGTCGCCCCAGTCCTGCGGGTCGTCGGCCACGGCGATCCGGATCGCGCTCGCGGTGAGCACGACGACGAAGGCGGCGCCGACGGCGAACGCGGCCCGCTCGAGTGCCAACTTCGCGGCGACCGCGCCAGCCAAGACCGGGAAGGTCATCAAGATCGGCCCGTATGGATACCCCAGGCCGAGGTAGACCGCGATCGCGGCCGTGGCGACGGCAAGGCCCGCAACCGGCGCGCGCCGCCACGCGGCCACCGAGAGCGCGGCGACCACGACCAACAGGTACGCCAAGAGATCAGGCTGTCGTGAGGTGTCCGGCTGGTTGTCCGCGGCCGGTCCGGTCCCGAGCAGGCCGACCAGCAGGAACGGCGCCGCGAGCAGCCCGTCGGGCAGCCACCACCCGGCTCGGTGAATCGTCTGCTGGTCCACCCGCCGCACGATAGGCGCCGATCGTGACTTGTCGCGTTCGCTGATCCGCGTCATCGGCCTACGCACGATTGCGTATGCGGCTGCCGGCGAACCGCTGACGACGACGCACGGCAACGGCGCGCACAGTCGATGGCATGACCGACCACATCGTGAGAACCCAGCATCTGACCAAGCGCTACGGCGAGCGGCTGGCCGTCGACGATGTCAACCTCAGCGTCGCCCGCGGGGAGGTGTACGGCTTCCTCGGCCCGAACGGCGCCGGCAAGACGACCACCCTGCGCATGCTGCTCGGGTTGGTCCGCCCGACGAGTGGCATGGCGACGGTCCTGGGCGCTCGGCCCGGGACGCCGGCGGTCAACGGCCGGGTCGGTGCGCTGGTGGAAGGTCCGGGGTTCTACCCGTACCTGTCCGGTCGGGCAAACCTGCGCGTGATGGCCGCATACCAAGGTCTTGGCGGAACCGCCGTCGAGAGTGTGCTGGAGCGGATGGACCTCGCCGACCGCGGAGACGATGCCTTCAAGTCGTACTCACTCGGCATGAAGCAGCGCCTCGGCGTCGCCTCGGCGCTGCTCGGTGAGCCGGACCTGCTTGTCCTCGACGAGCCGACGAATGGGCTGGACCCGGCGGGGATGAACGACATGCGGCGCCTCATCGTCGACCTCGCCGCCGGCGGTCAGACCGTGCTGCTGTCCAGCCATCTGCTCGGCGAGGTCGAGGAGATCTGCGACCGGGTCGGTGTGATCTCGCGAGGTCGCCTGCTGACCGAGTCGACGGTGACCCAGCTACGGGGCGCGACATCGCTGGTGGTCCGCGCCGAGCCGGTCGACGTCGCGCTCGCGGTCGCGATGCGCGTGGCCGGCGACGACCGGGTCCGCGTCGTTGACGGCGAACGGCTCGACGTCGAGGTCGACTCCGCGCCCGAGCTCACGCGCGCCCTTGTTCACGCTGGCGCGCTGGTCCACGAGATCACCCCGCACGAGCGCTCGCTGGAGGACGTGTTCTTCGAGCTCACCGAGCGCACCGCACCGACCGAGGAGGTCGCTCGATGAACGCGCTGCTCATCAGCACCCGCGCTGAGCTGCTGCGGCTGCGCAGCTGGCCCTCCCTGTGGGTGATGGTCGGCACCTGGCTGCTGCTGAACGTCATGTTCGTCTACGTGTTCAACTACGTCGCGTACAACAGCGGGGACAGCACGGGGTTGACCGACGGCCTCTCGCCGGCACAGCTGCTCGCCGACATGCTTCCGGCCGCCGCCCCAGAGTCCGTCTACCAGGGCATGCCGATGTTCGGCGGAGCCATCATGCTCATCCTGGGTGCGCTCACCGTCGGCAGCGGCTACGGCTGGGGTACCTGGAAGACCGTGTACACCCAGGGCCCGAGCCGACTGGCAGCCCTCGGCGGAACGCTGGTCGCACTGGCCGCGGTCGTCGTCGGCGTCGTCGTGCTGACGTTCGGCGTGGACCTCACGTTGTCCGTGCTGGTCGCGGCCGCGGAGTCGCAGGACATCGTGCTGCCATCGAGAGATGCGGTGGTCGAGGGCTTCGGCGTCGGCGTGCTGATCCTGGGGATGTGGGCCGCGTGCGGCGTCGCGGTCGGCACCCTGGCCCGCGGTCCCGCGCTGGCCGTCGGCCTCGGCCTGGTGTGGGCGCTGGCGGTGGAGAACCTGCTCCGTGGTGTCGCCGGTATCTGGTCGCCGCTCGAGGCGCTGACCAACGTGCTGCCGGGAACGGCGGCTGGGTCGCTGGTCGGCGCGATGGGTGTGCCCGCGATCGACGAGCCGGGCGGCACGCCGGGAGTGCTGGGCATCCTGGGCGGTGGCCCGGCCATCGGGCTGCTGCTCGGCTACCTGGCAGCGTTCGTCGTCCTGACGGCGGTGATGGTCCGCCGACGGGATGTGGTGTGACGATGGCCGGGTGAGCGACCATGTGATCGACCTCAGGTCCGACACCGTCACTCGACCGACCCCGGCGATGCGGGCGGCGATGGCCGCGGCCGAGGTCGGCGACGACGTCTATGGCGAGGACCCGACCGCCAATGCCCTGGAGGAGCGGGTTGCCGCGATGCTCGGGCACCAGGCCGGTGTCTTTACCGCGACCGGCTCGCTCGCGAACCAGCTCGGCCTACGGCTGCTCGTCGGACCCGGTCAGGAGCTGGTCACCGACGACGCGGCACACGTCGTACGCGCCGAGCTCGGTGCGGCCGCGGTCTTCTCCGGCATCACCACCCGCACGTATGCGGCGGACCGCGGGCTGCTGGACCTCGAGCTGGTCCGGTGCACGATCCGCCCGGCCTCCGGCCCGTACCTCGTGTCGACAACGACGGTGGCCGTGGAGAACACGCACAACTTCGGCGGCGGGACCGTGCAGCCGCTGGATCGGCTGCTCGCGCTGCGTGCCCTCGCCGACGAGCACGGGCTGTCGTTGCACCTCGACGGCGCCCGGTTGTGGAACGCGCACGTCGCCAGCGGCGTCGCGCTGGCCGCATACGGTTCGCTGTTCGACACCGTCAGCGTCTGCTTCTCCAAGGGCCTCGGCGCGCCCGTCGGTTCGCTGCTCGTGTCATCCGCCGAACGCATCGCCGAGGCACGGGTGTGGCGCAAGCGCTACGGCGGCGGGATGCGGCAGATCGGCGTGCTGGCCGCCGCCTGCGCGCATGCGCTGGACCAACACCTGGACCGGCTCGCGGAGGACCACACGCACGCCCAGGTGATCGCCACGGCCTGCGCAGCCGCGAGCGCGTCCGTCCGTTCCTCGGCGAGCAACGCCGCCCCAACACCCGGCCAACGTCCACCTGGGAACGGGGTGGTCGATCCCGCCCAGGTCGAGACCAACATCGTGCCGCTGCAGCTTGACGCGACCGCCTGGCCGTCAGCCGCCGATTTCGTGACCGCCGCGCGGGGTCAGGGGGTGCTCGTGTCCGCGCTCGGGCCACGGTTTGTCAGGGTCGTCACCCACCTCGACGTCGACGACGCCGATGCCAAGCAGGCCGCCGATGTGCTGGCCGGGCTGCTCGCCCACGGCCCAGCCTGAGCGCCCGTCCACATTCGCGGCACGGACTCGCGGGTCAGCCCTCGGGTTGCTCGATCAGCTGCGCCAGATACAGCGGCTCGCCGAGCTTGGCGATGAGCTCGAGCTGGGTCTCGAGGTAGTCGATGTGGTGTTCCTCGTCCGCGAGGATCGACTCGAAGAGGTTGGCACTGGTGACGTCTCCCACCGAGCGCATGAACTCGCTACCTCGCCGGAGCCGGTCGACGGCGGCGACCTCGATGGACATGTCGGCCTCGAACTGCTCGGGCACGGATTGGCCGATCCTGAGCGGCAACAGCTTCTGGAAGTTCGGCAGCCCCTCGAGGAACAGGATCCGGTCCGTGAGCAGCTCCCCGTGCTTCATCTCGTCGATCGACTCGGCTCGGGTGTAGGCGGCGAGCTTGGGATAGCCCCAGTTCTCCTGCATGCGCGCATGCAGGAAGTACTGGTTGATCGCCGTGAGCTCCGCGGTCAGCTGCTCGTTGAGAAACTCGATGACCTTCGTGTCGCCGCGCATGCGGGCGAGCCTAGCGATCTACGCGGACGCAAGCGCCGCCAGCGGGCAGGCGCCACAGCGCTCCTCGACGATGTCCTCGATCCGGTCGTGGCACATCCCGCAGCCGGCGCCGGCGAACGTGACCTCGCTGATCGCCTCCAGGCTGTCCGCGCCCGCGTCGACCGCCTCGACGACCGCCGCCTCGGTGACGGCGTGGCAGATGCAGGCGAACACGTGCGTCCTTCGGGGTAGTCCGCGGTTAGGTTTGCCTCACCATACAGCCGTGGCCAGGGGTCGACAAAGGGTGCCCTAAGCCTGCGGCTCCGCCGGGCGGCGGCCGAGCAGCGGCGGCAGCTGGCGGACTGCCGCGGCCAGCGCCCGCAGGTCGCCGTTCACAAGAGCCTGCGGGCCGTCGCACAGCGCAGTGTCCGGGTGCGGATGGACGTCGACGATGATCCCGTCCGCGCCGACCGCGATCGCCGCCCGGGACAGGGGCACGACCAGATCACGACGGCCTCCGCTGTGCGACGGGTCGACGATGACCGGCAGGTGGCTCAGCCCGTGCGAGACCGGGATCGCCGACACGTCGAGCGTGTTTCGGGTTGCCGTCTCGAAGGTTCGGATGCCCCGCTCGCAGAGCACGATGTCGAGGTTGCCGCGTTGCGCGACGTACTCGGCGGCCATCAGCCACTCCTCGATGGTCGCGGTCATGCCGCGCTTGATCATCACCGGTTTGCCGACCGATCCCACCGCCTGCAGCAGCGCGAAGTTCGCCATGTTCCGGGTGCCCACCTGCAGCATGTCCGCGTATGCGGCCACCAGGTCGACGTCCGCCGCGGTCACCACCTCGGTCACCACGGGCAGACCAACCTCCTCGCGGACTTCGGCGAGGATCCGGAGGCCGGCCTCGCCGAGCCCCTGGAAGGCATACGGCGAGGTGCGTGGCTTGAACGCACCGCCGCGCAGCAGAGTGGCACCGGCCGCCTGTGCCATCTGCGCGGCCTCGAGGGTCTGCTCCGGCGTCTCGACCGCACACGGGCCGGCGATGAGCGTGAACGTGTCGGGCCCGATCGGCACCCGACGACCGGGCTGGCCGACGTAGACCGTTGTCATGTCCGTGTGGTGCTGCCGGCTCACCAGCTTGTACGGGTCCGAGACCCGCATCACGTCGCCGACCCCGGGCAGTGCCTGCAGGTTGAGCGACTGGAACTGCTCGATGTCGCCGACCAGGCCGACGATCGTCCGGCTGACGCCGCGACTCACGAACGCCGCGCCGCCGGCTGCCTCCACCCGCGCGACGACCGCGGCGAGCTGTTCGTCCGTCGCCCCCGGCGCCATGATCACGACCATCGTCCCGCTCCTTCGTCGCACCCCGAAAACTAGCCCGTAGATGAACGAAGGCCCCGGTGTCCCGGGGCCCTCGATGTGTCAGCTGGTCTGCGCGCGGCGTCAGACCGCCCAACCGGGGAGCCCGGGGCGGTAGCCGTCAAAGAACCGGCGTCGACGCTGCACGAGCCGGAGGGTAGCCGGGCGATCCCACCCAGCGGAACCGTCGTCCAGGATGCGGGACGCTGCGGCTCAGACAGCGGTGATGGTGATGGTCGACCCTTCAGGGACCTGCGACCCGCCGCCCGGGCTCTGCGCGAACACCCGGTTCAGAATCGGCACGTGCAGCGAGTTCACGTTCACTTTGAAGCCCGCGGCCTTGAGGATCTGCTCAGCTTCCCCGATC
>JBEVHX010000059.1:0-2774 GCA_040510995.1 Candidatus Nanopelagicales bacterium | reverse complement strand
GTCGAAAAGAACGAGGAAGCCGTCCCCGGTAGTCTTCACCTCTCGTCCGCCAAAGCGTTCGATCTCGGTACGCACCGCCTGGTTGTGCTCGGCAAGCAACAGCCGCCACCGGGCGTCACCGAGCCGGTTCAGCGTTTCGGTAGATCCGGACAGGTCGGTGAAGACGACAGTCGCGAAGATGCGATCGGAGATCTCCCCTGGTGACTTCGCGAAGAGCCGGCGGCCGGCCCAGTCAATCGAGACCCAAGGCTCGTCGCCGATGACCCACGCATCGTGACCGGGCGGGATCTCGAAAGCATCCCCACCCTTGACCTCCATCGAGGCGCCGTCGGTCATCTCGACGTGTAGATGCCCGGACACCACGTAGCCGATGTGATGCACCTGGCAGCTCTCGGTACCGACGATCGGCTTGACATGCGTTGACCAACGCCAGCCTGGCTCGAACACAGCACGTCCGATCGCCAACTCTCCCAGCTCGACCAGATCGATGCGGGCCTTCTCGACCGTCCGGACCTCGTCAGGACGGTCGAAGCGCTTGCGGCGGAGCTGCATGAAACAGATCGTACGAATACGTGGTCGGCCGAAGACGTTCAGGCCAGGTAGGCGTCGGTCGCAGTCAGCGCCTCGTCCAGGATGGCCAGGCCGGTGGCCGCGTCGGCGTCGCTCAGGTTGAGCGGCGGCGCGACATGGATGCGGTTACCCGCAATAAGCGGGACTAGATTGCGGTCGAGGCACGCAGTCCCGAATGCGGCCATCGGCGCATTCACCTCACCAGTGGCGCCTAGCGGCACAAGTGGCTCCTTGGTCACTCGGTCGCGGACGAGCTCGACGGTCCACAGGCCGCCGATGCCACGAACGTCCCCCACTGAGGGGTGCTTCTCGCCAAGCTCAGCGAGTCCGGGCCCGAGGATATCGGTGCCGAGGCGGGCAGCTGCTGCCACGGTGCCCTCATCGTGCATCGCAGCGATGGCGCCGACGGCGGCCGCGCACGCGAGTGGATGCCCGCTGTAGGTCAGGCCTGCCGGGTAGGGGCGTTGGGTGAATGTCTCATAGATCGGGTCGCCGACCAGCACGCCGCCGAGCGGCACGTACCCGGAGTTCACGCCCTTCGCGAAGACCATCAGGTCGGGCGCCACGCCGTCGTGGTCGACGCCGAACCAAGCTCCCGTACGGCCAAAGCCAACGAGCACCTCGTCGGCGATGTAGACAATGCCATGGCGGGTGCACAGGTCGCGGACCCCGCGCAGGTAGCCGGCCGGTGGCACGATCACCCCAGAGCCGCCGATCACCGACTCCAGGACCAGCGCGGAGATGGTCGACGGGCCTTCCAGAAGGATCACCTGCTCCAGATGGGCCAGCGCCCGCTCGCACTCTTCCTCGGGGACTCTTGACCCGAACGCGGAGCGGTAGAGAAAGGGGCCAAAAAAGTGGACCGCGCCCGCCGCGCCAGTGTCCGAAGGCCAGCGGCGCGGGTCGCCGGTGAGGTGGATCGAGATCGTCGTCGAGCCGTGGTAGGAGCGGTAGGCCGAGAGCAACTTCGGCCGGCCGTTGTACAGGCGGGCCATCCGTACCGCATGCTCGATGGCCTCGGTGCCGCCGGTCGTGAAGAGTACGTGCCCCAGCCCTTCCGATGCGACCGCGACAATCAGCCGCGCCGCTTCGCCGCGGACATCGGACGCATGTGCGGGTGACAGCGTGCAGAGCTGGTCGGCTTGCTCCTTGATGGCCGCAACGATGCGCGGATGCTGGTGGCCGAGGTTGGTGAACATCAGTTGCGAACTGAAGTCGAGGTAGCGCCGATCGTTGACATCGATGAGGTAGCTACCAGAGCCCGCGACGAAGGTCGGGACGATGCGCGGCCCCTGCAACACCCAGGGATGAAAAACGAGTTCGTCGAGATCCATGGCATCCTCCGTGCTTCAGGGCCGCCGGCCAAGACTTGATGACGGTAAACATGGTGCCCCAGCGACGGCCACTAGCTGCCGACCGCGGCAATGACGCCGGCGGATCTCGGCGACTCTACGCTGGCCGGGTGATCCGTGTGTTGCTGGCCGACGACGAGGCGATGATCCGGGTCGGCGTTCGCACCATCCTGGCCACGGACCCTGAGCTGGAGGTGGTCGCCGAGGCCGCTGACGGGCGGGAGGCCGTCGAACTGGCGCTCCGGCACAGGCCGGACATCGCCCTGCTCGACATCCGGATGCCCCGCCTCGACGGACTGGCCGCTGCCCACGAGCTCCGCCGTGTGGCGCCGGGAACCTCACTGATGATGCTGACCACGTTTTCCGAGGATGAGTACATAGCCCGGGCTCTCAGCCTCGGTGTCAGTGGCTTCGTACTCAAGTCAGGGGATCCGCGCGAGTTGATCGCCGGCGTCCGGGCCGTCTCGGGCGGGGCCGCGTATCTCTCGCCGGAGGTCGCCCACCGCATCATCACTCACCTCCACGAAGGTGGCCGGCTGGACCGCGCGGCCAGGGCGCGGACGAAATTGGAAGGCCTGACCGGCCGCGAGCGCGACGTGGTCGAACTGGTGGGAGCTGGGCTTTCCAACGCGGAGATCGCGGCCAGGCTGCACGTCGTCGAAGGCACGGTCAAGGCGCATGTCAGCGCGGTCCTGGCTCGGCTGGGGCTCAGGAACCGGGTCCAGTTGGCGATCCTGGCCTACGAGGCCGGGCTGCTCGAGGGCCACTGAAGTTTCGCGTTGTCTGCCAATAGCCCTAGGCGTCGCGCCTGTTGAGTGCGGCTGCTCCTGCGATGAAGGCGGCAGCGGCCCA
>JBEVHX010000058.1:0-4841 GCA_040510995.1 Candidatus Nanopelagicales bacterium | reverse complement strand
CCGGCTCGCCGAGCCAGTCGCGGTCGACGACTACTCGGTCCACCGCAAGACCGGAGCTTTCCTTGTGATCGACGAGTCCGACGGCACGACACTCGCCGCCGGGATGCTCGGTCCGTCCCTTCTTTCCGCCGGGTCGCGATGTCCGCAGGCGTGACGCCTCGACCGGACTCGATACCCAAAGGAGAGATGCAAGCGTGAGATCACCAAGACTCGTTATCGCAGGGGTCATCGCCATCGCGGCGCTGTCCGCCTGCGCCACCACCGACGACTCAGGGTCGGCCGGGACCGACGCCCGGGCCGTCGAAGTCGAGGACGGCACGCCGGCCGACACGCTGCGGCTCGGCTTCTTCGGCAATGTCACACACTCCCCCGCACTGATCGGGGTCGAAAAGGGCTTCATCGCAGATGCCCTCGGCGGCGAGACTGCCCTGGAGACGACGGTCTTCAATGCCGGACCGGCCGCGGTGGAGGCGCTGTTCGCCGGCGCGATCGACGCCTCCTACATCGGTCCCAACCCAGCCATCAACGCCTTCGTCAAGAGCAACGGCGACGCCGTTCGCATCGTGTCGGGTGCGACATCGGGCGGCGCCCAGCTCGTGGTCCGAGACACCATCACCAGCGCAGCGGATCTCAAGGGCGCGACCTTGTCCACCCCGCAGCTCGGCAACACCCAGGACGTCGCGCTGCGCGCGTGGCTTGCGGACGAGGGACTGTCGACTGACACGCAGGGTGGTGGCGACGTCAGCATCGTCCCGCAGGAGAACGCGCAGACGCTCGACCAGTTCAAGGCCGGGGCGATCGACGGTGCCTGGCTCCCTGAGCCATGGGCGAGCCGACTCGTCGACGCTGGCGCCACCGTGCTGGTCGACGAGAAGGACCTGTGGCCGGACGGTGAGTTCGTGACGACGCACATCATCGTCGCGACGCAGTACCTGGCGGACCATCCGCAGACGGTGAAGGCGCTGCTCGAAGGTCACATCGAGGCAGTCGACTACATCAACGACGACCCGGCGCGGGCCCAGCCGGAGGTGAACGCGGCGATCGAGAAGTACGCCGGCAAGCCGTTGGCCGCGGGCATCATCGCGCGCGCCTTCGAGAACCTGACCTTCACCTTCGACCCGATCGCCTCGACCTTGCAGCAGTCGGCGGACGACGCGGCGGCCGTGGGACTGACCGACCCGGCCGATCTCGCCGGCATCTACGACCTGCGCATCCTCAACGCCCTGCTCCGGGACAACGGCGATGAGCCGGTCAGCACAGCCGGCCTCGGCGAACAGTAGAAAGGCATGACGGCCGTGTCACTCACCCCCGTGGAACCGGTCTACGCGACCACGGGCACACTCGACCGGACGGCCCCCGCGGCCGTCCGGCTCGAACGGGTGACGAAGGTGTTCGGCTCGGACGGGCAGCGGCCGCCGCCAGTGCTCGAGGAGATCAACCTCCGGGTCGAACCTGGGGAGTTCGTCTGCCTGCTCGGGGCCTCCGGATGCGGCAAGTCGACGCTGCTCAACCTCGTGGCCGGTCTGGAGCAGCCGACGGCTGGCACGATCGAGGTGACCGGTGGGCAACCCGCGCTCATGTTCCAGGAGCCGGCGCTGTTCCCATGGCTCACCGCTGGACAGAACATCGACCTGGCGTTGAAGCTGCGCGGGGTCGGCAGGTCAGATCGTCGGAGCCGCGTGGAGGAGCTGCTCGGGCTGGTGCACCTCGCGGGCGCATACAACAAGCGTCCACACCAGCTGTCGGGCGGTATGCGGCAGCGCGTAGCGCTCGCCCGCTCGCTCGCGCAGGACGGCGACGTGCTGCTCATGGACGAGCCCTTCGCCGCGCTCGACGCCATCACTCGCGATGTTCTGCACGACGAGCTGGTGCGCGTGTGGCGCGAAACCGGCAAGTCGGTGCTGTTCGTGACTCACAACGTGCGCGAGGCGGCGCGACTCGGGCAGCGGGTCGTGCTCATGTCGTCACGACCCGGACGCTTCGTGCGGCAGTGGGTCGTGGATATCAAAGGCGAGCGCCGCATCGAGTCCCGCGGCGTCGCCGAGCTTGCCGTCGAGATCACCGAGGACCTCAGACGGGAGATCCGACGCCATGGCTGACACCAACATCGTGACCACGGCGGAGGACGTCCGTTCGCTCGAGGCCGGTTTGGACGCACTCGAGACCAAGTACGTCGTGCGCACCGGGCCATGGCTGCGCATTCGGCGGTCCGTGCTGCCGCCGATCGTGACGTTCCTGCTGTTCCTCGGAGTCTGGGAGATCGTCTACCGGCTCGAGCTCAAACCGCCGTATGCGCTGCCTTCGCCGGCCGATACGTGGTTGCAGATCCAGGACCTGTTCGCCAGCGGCCTCGCCCAGGCCGCATTATGGGGCAGCCTGCAGCACGCCTTCGTTGGCTTTGCCGCATCCATCGTCATCGGCACCGTGCTCGGCGTGCTCATGGCTCGGGTCCGCGTGGTTCGGGCCGGGCTCGGGCCCTTCGTGTCCGGCCTGCAGGTGCTGCCGTCCGTGGCCTGGGTGCCGGCGGCGATCATCTGGTTCGGGCTGTCCGACGCGGCGATCTACGCCGTCGTGCTGTTGGGCGCGGTGCCGTCGATCGCCAACGGGTTGCTCGCCGGGATTGACCACGTACCGCCGCTCTACTACCGCGTCGGGCACGTTCTGGGTGCGCGCGGGCTGACCGCAGTCCGACTGGTCGTGCTCCCGGCAGCGTTCCCCGGCTACCTCGCCGGGCTGAAGCAGGGCTGGGCGTTCTCTTGGCGATCGCTGATGGCAGCCGAGCTGATCGCGCACTCCCCCGAGATCGGGCCCGGGCTCGGCTTCCTGCTCGACCAAGGCCGGGAGCTCAACGACATGGCCTGGGTATTCGCCGGCATCCTGCTGATCCTCGCGGTCGGGCTCGCGGTCGAGCTCCTCGTGTTCGCCCCGCTCGAGCGGCGGGTTCTCCAACAGCGTGGCCTGTCGGGAGCGGATCGATGACCCCTGGATCGAACCCGCGCTACCCCGTCTTCCTCGCCCTGCATGGTCGCCGGGTGCTGGTCGTCGGCGGTGGGCCGGTGGCCGCCCGGCGCGCGCGCGACCTGGTGAGCGCCGGCGCACGCGTCGAGGTGGTCGCCCCGTTCGCGAACGAGGATGTCGTCGAGCTTGCAGCGGCCGGCGACCTGGTCTGGCATCGCCGCGACTTCGAGGTCGGCGACGTCGCGGATGCCTGGCTGGTTCACACCGCGACCGGCGAGCCAGCCGTTGACGAGCTGGTGGCCTCGACAGCCGAGGCGGCCCGCATCTGGTGCGTTCGCGCCGACGATGCGACGCAGTCATCCGCCTGGCGGCCGGCCGTGGCCCGTCACGGTGACGTCACTGTTGCGGTCTCGGGCGGCGGGGACCCAGGCCGTGCGACGGCGCTGCGCGACGCCGTGCAGCTGCTGCTCGAGCAAGGCGCGCTCCCGGTCAGGCCGCGACGCGCACCCGCGACTGGTCGGGTCACGCTCGTCGGTGGTGGTCCCGGCGACCCCGGGCTCATCACCGTGCGCGGGCGTCGGCTGCTGGCGGAGGCAGACGTCGTCGTCGTCGACCGACTCGGCCCCCGCGGGCTGCTCGATGAGCTCGAGGACGACGTCGAGGTCATCGAGGCCGGGAAGGCGCCGCATGCGCATACGTTGTCGCAGGAGGAGATCAACGACCTCCTCGTGCAACGGGCCGGCGAAGGCAAGCGAGTCGTCAGACTCAAGGGCGGCGATCCCTACGTGCTGGGCCGCGGCGGCGAGGAGGCCATCGCCTGCGTTGCCGCCGGTATCCCGGTCGAGGTCGTGCCGGGCGTCACGTCCGCTGTCGCGGTCCCCGCGGTCGCGGGCATCCCGGTGACGCACCGCGGGCTGGCCCGCGGATTCGCCGTCGTCACGGCGCACGACGGGGAGGTCGACTGGACGGCGTACGCGCGGATCGAGGGCACACTCGTCCTGCTCATGGGAGTGACGAAGCTGCGCACATCGGCGGCGGCCCTCGTCGACGCGGGTCGGCCTGCGTCGACCCCGGTCGCGATCGTCGAGCGTGGCACCACCCAGGACCAGCGCACCACGGTCGGCACGTTGGCCGACATCGCCGACCGCGCCGCTGCGAGTGGGGTGACCTCCCCGGCGGTGGTCGTGGTCGGTGAGGTCGCCGGCCTGCATCGGGTCCTTGCGGAGGGAGCGACCCAGGCGGAGAGCAGCGGAGCCGAGGAGATCACGAGCAGAGGTGCAGGATGAGGCCTGCAGTGCTTCTCCTCGCGCACGGCAGCCCGGATGTGCGGCACACCAAGACCATCGCCGCGATCACGACGGCGGTGGGCCGCGCGATCGACGTCCCGGTAGCGCACGCATTTCTCGAACACCACGCGCCCGATGCGTCAGCCGCTATTCGCGGACTGGTGGCACGCGGCGGCACTGCCCTGGTCACGGTGCCGCTGCTGCTGTCGGCCGCATACCACCGCGAAAGCGATGTGCCGCACGCGGTCGCCGAAGGCACAGCAGCGTTCCCCGGGCTGCGGACTGTTATCGCCGACGTACTTGCCCCGGACCCGCGGCTGGCCCGTGCCTTGCAACGGCGGCTGGTCGAGGCCAGCGCTGCCCCGGATGCATGCGTGGTCCTCGCGACGGCCGGAGCGCGCGGTGAAGTCGCATCCGCGCAGACCGCAGAGGTCGCGGCGTCCCTGGCCCGGGTCCGGCGGGCGGAGGTGCATGCCGCGGCACCATCCAATGTGACGCAGGTGCTCGCGGCTATCGGGCGTCCTGCTGCAGTTGTCCCGTACCTACTCGCGCCCGGTGTGATCTGCGACCGGATCCGCGACGCCGCCCGGTCCGGCC
>JBEVHX010000057.1:0-22196 GCA_040510995.1 Candidatus Nanopelagicales bacterium | reverse complement strand
CTTTGCCTGCTCGAACAGGTCGCGGACGCGCGAAGCACCGACACCGACGAACATCTCGACGAAGTCGGAGCCCGAGATGGAGTAGAACGGCACCCCGGCCTCGCCGGCGACGGCCCGGGCGAGCAGCGTCTTGCCGGTGCCGGGCGGGCCGTAGAGCAGGACACCTTTGGGGATCTTGGCGCCGACGGCCTGGAACTTCGCCGGCTCCTCCAGGAACTCCTTGATCTCCTGCAGCTCCTCGACCGCCTCGTCGGCGCCTGCGACGTCGGCAAAAGTCGTCTGCGGGGTGTCCTTCGAGACCACCTTCGCCTTCGACTTGCCGAAGTTCATGACCCGTGAGCCGCCGCCCTGCATCTGGTTCATGAGGAACAGGAACAGCACGACGAGGAGGATGATCGGCAGCAACGACAGCAGGAACGTCACCAGCAGCGACTGCTGCGGGACCTCGGCGTCGTAGCCCTCTGGCGGTGGGTTGTCCTCGAGCAGCTGCGCGATCGTGGCGCCTTGTGGCTCGATGTACTCCGACTGGATCTTGTCCCCGTTGGTCAGCTCCAGCTCGACCCGCTGATCCCGGTCGATGAGCTTGGCCTTGGTGACGTCACCCTCACGGATGGCCGAGATGACCTCCGAGGTGTTCTTCTCCTCGTATCCGGACTGGGAGGCCACCACCTGGCTGACGAGGAGCACCAGCAGGACCGCCAAGATGATCCAGGCGAACGGGCCGCGGAAGTAACGTCTCACTGTGAGTCGGGGCGGCGGATGCCCCGTCCCTCCTGATCATGAAGGTGGGTCCGCGCCCGGTGGCGCGGCAACGTCGATCAGCCCCTGGTCCGCTCTCCCAGGGACTTCGACGGTACACCGACAACGACGCAGCGACCCCCGGGTGTTCCCCGACTCCCCCCGGGGGACGCCGGTGCGCCCTAGCCTGCGGCCATGAACCTCGAGCGTCCAACCGGCCCCGACCCGTATGAGCTGCTCCCTGCGGTCGCGTCGTTCACGCTGCGCAGCGACGACGTCCGCACCGGGGAGCCCGTCCCGGTGCGCCACGCCTTCAACGACTGGGGGGCGCCTGGCGAGAACATCTCCCCTCAGCTGGCATGGGAGGGCTTCCCGGCCGAGACCAAGTCCTTCGCCGTCACCATGTACGACCCTGACGCCCCAACCGCCTCCGGGTTCTGGCACTGGGAGGTCCTCGACGTCCCGGTCGGTGTGACCGAGCTGCCGCAGGGTGCTGGCCGCGATGATGCGTCCCTGCCGGGCGGCTTTCACGCGACCAACGACTTCGGTATCGCCTACTACGGCGGACCGGCACCGCCCGCCGGGGACCGGGCGCACCGTTACTTCATCGTCGTGCATGCGCTCGACGTCGAGAGCCTCGGCCTCGGCGCAGAGACTCGTTCGGCCGCGGTCGGCTTCAACCTGACGATGCATACGTTGGCCCGCGCCAAGCTGGTCCCGGTCTTCGCCCTTTGACGTCATGCGGACCGCGTCGCCCGGGGCGCGGTTCGCCTGGAACTGAGGCGAGGATCAGCCGCCGTATACCTGTGGCGCCAGGGTGCCCACGAACGGCAGGTTCCGGTAGCGCTCGGCGTAGTCGAGGCCGTACCCGATCACGAACTCGTTCGGAATGTCGAAACCGACGTAGCGGACATCCACCGCGACCTTCGCCGCGTCCGGCTTGCGCAGCAGCGTGAAAACCTCGACGGACGCCGGTCCGCGGGAGCCGAGGTTGCGCAGCAGCCAGGACAGTGTCAGGCCGCTGTCGATGATGTCCTCCACGACCAGCACGTGCTTGCCAGTGATGTCCTTGTCGAGGTCCTTGAGGATGCGGACTACGCCGCTGCTGGTGGTCCCCGAGCCGTAGGACGACACCGCCATCCAGTCCATCGTTGCGTGCACGTGCAACGCCCGAGCCAGGTCAGCCATCACCATGACCGCCCCTTTGAGCACCCCGACCAGCAACAAGTCGCGCTCGGCATAGTCCCGGTCGACCTCCGCCGCGAGCTCGCGGATGCGCTGGTCGATCTCCTTCTCAGAGATGAGCACCTTGGCGAGCTCGTCGCCCAAGTCCTGCGCGTCCACGTCACTCCTGCATTGAGTCGTCGGTTGTGGTCTCCTCGGCTCGGCTGCGCTACGCCTGCGTCGTCCGCTCCGCGTTGGAAGAAGGCTCGCCTGCCACGCGAAGGTAGAGCCTGCCACAGCCGCGCCAGCCCTCGACACCGCCGGGCAGCGCGACCGATCCCTGCCCGTGCCAGTCGACCACCAATGCGTCGAGTGCCATCACATGCGGATGCGACAACGCGCTATGCGTCGCCCCCGACTCCAGCGCTGCCGTATGCAGCACGCGCCGGCGCACCGCCGACGGCAGCGTCAGCAGGCTTGCGCAGTCGAGCCCACCGTCGTCGGCGGTGGCGTCCCGACGTGCGGTCGCCGACCACGCGTCGAGGGCGTCGGCGTCGTCCCGGAGAAGCTCTGCGGTGCGCGCCAGCGCTTCCGCCACGCCAGGTCCCAGCGCAGACTCGAGTGCGGGCAGCGCAGACCGGCGAACCCGGACCCGGGCGTAGGTTTCGTCGGCGTTGTGCGGATCGACCCACGGCGTCAGCCCCTGCGCTGCGCAAGCCCGCTCCGTCGTGGCCCGGTCCAAGGTCAGCAGCGGACGGCGTAGTAGCCCTGTGCGTGGACGCATACCCGCCAGTGAGCGGGCACCCGAGCCCCGTGCCAGGCCGAGCAGGACCGTCTCCGCCTGGTCGTCGAGAGTGTGGCCGAGCAGGACTGCCTCGGCAGCGCAACGGTCCGCGACCTCATCGATGGCCGCGTACCGCGCGACCCGCGCGGCAGCCTCCGGTCCGACTGCACTGTCGAGGTCGACGACAACCCGAACCACCTCGATCGGGACCAGGCCGAGCCGGGACAACGTCGCCGCCACCCCAGCCGCGATCGACGACGAGTCGGCCTGCAGGTCGTGGTCCACGACGACCGCGCCCACCCGCCACCACGCCCGCCGTGACTCGAACGCCGCAGCCGCCGCGAGAGCTAGCGAGTCGGCCCCACCGCTACAGGCCACCAGCACGACTGCACCCGGCTCGAGGTCGGCCAGCGCCGCACGCACAGCGCGCCGGGTCGCCGCAACCGGGGGAGCCGGACCGGACATCAACCCATCAGACGTCTGCGCGGCCGACCCGCGCCACCCAACGGTCGGGGTCGGCAATCTCCTCCGGGGTTGGCAGGTGGGACGCCTGCTGCCACACCCGGTTGAACCCGGCCATGCCCACCGCGTCCACCGCCGCGTCCACGAAGCGCTTGCCTTCCTTGTACTGACGCAGCTTGGCGTCGAGGCCAAGCAGTCGGCGCAGGAACGCATCGGCGGGACTCGGCGAGTTCCGGCGCCGTTGGAACTGGGTCCGGATCGTGCCCACGGTGGGGATCACTGCAGGGCCGACGCCATCCATCACATGGTCCGCGTGCCCCTCGAGCAGCGCCATCACGGCGGTCAGCCGGTCGATGGCCACACGTTGCTCAGGCGTCTGAATCGCGTCGGCGATCGAGGGTCCAGGCGCCCCCCGGACGGCCGCACCCAACGCCCCGACAGCGTCCCTGAGCCGGGAGACCATCTCCTCCGACTGGAGATCAAGTGAGACAAGCAGCTCGGTGACCTCGGACACGAGGTGGTCACGCAGCCACGGCACAGCGGTGAACTGCACCCGATGGGTCTCCTCGTGCAGGCACACCCAGAGCCGGAAGTCCTGTGGGTCGACGCCAAGTGCCTGCTCCACGGCCACGATGTTCGGCGCGACCAGCAGCAGCCGGCTCACTCCGTTGCCGGGCAGGGGAAGCAGCTCGTACTGCCCAAGCACCTTCGACGACATCCAGCCCAGCAGCCCGCCAACCTCGGCGGCGGTCACCGTCGACCCGATCGCAGCCACGACTCGAGCGGGCGCCCGATCGCCTTTCTTCTCCCGCCGGCGAGCCAGGATTCGATCCTCCACCGGCGCGAGCAGAGTGCGAAACCCGTCGGCGTTGGCCCGCACCCAGGCCGCGCGGTCGACCACCGCCACTGGGGCGTCGGCGGCCGGCGCATCCAGGCCGGTGTACCCGCGAACGTGTGCCCGGGCCTCGACCGCGAAGCGCCTGAGCTCCTCGACGACGTTGCGGACGGCTTCCGTCCCGACGCTGGGACCGGGTCGTGCCACCCGGGCGCCGATGCGTGCGGCCAGGTTCCAGTCGACCATCGAGTGCTGGGCACCGGCCGGGCCGGTCAACGAGGTACTCATTGGCCCCGAGCCTACGCACGCATCCCAGGTTGGGCTGTTTGACCCGATTTGCCGGGAACGAACGGGCGATCCGCGACCCGCGGATGTGCTCAATCGGCGGCGCAGATGGGCATGATGGCCTGAGGTTGACCGCGCACCTCACCTCTGACTCAGCCAAGAAGCCCACGTTGGAAGGACAGCACATGAACCGCGCCGACCTCGTCTCCGCCGTCGCCGAACGCGCCGGCCTCACAAACGCCGATGCCGACGCCGCCCTGAAGGCCTTCGCTGATGTGGTCGGCGAGGCCACTCGCCGCCGCGAGAAGGTCAGCATCATTGGCTTCCTCACCTTTGACACCACCCACCGCTCGGCCCGGACCGGGCGCAACCCGCAGACTGGCGAGGAAATCCAGATCGCGGCGACGTGGGCGCCGAAGGTGTCCGCCGGCGCCGCTCTCAAGCAGGCCGCCGCCGAGAACAACTGATCGCATTCGTGCAAGCCAGCGTGCTCGCGAGCGGCACGCTGGCTTCATGAGCCCTGACGACGCCTGGGGCGCCGGTGACTACCGCCGGATCGCCGACCAGTTCCTGCCCGCGGCGCAGGTCCTGCTCGACGCGGTCGAGGCCACGGTGGGGCCACTCGCCGGTCAGCACGTCGTGGACGTCGCCGCCGGAAACGGGAACGTCGCCGTCGAGGCGCTGGCCCGCGGCGCGACTGTCCTGGCATCCGATCTGTCGCCGCGGATGGTCGAGTTCGGTCGGGATCGGACCCATGCTGCCGGAGACACCGTTGAGTGGCGGGTCGCCGACGCGGTTGCGCTGCCGCTGCCTGACGGCGCGACCGGCATCGTGACGTCCGCGTTCGGACTGATCTTCGTCGCGGATCCGGTGGCCATGGTCGATGAGATGGCTCGCGTCCTGCGACCCGGTGGGCTGCTCGCCTTCACGTCGTGGCGACATGAGGAAGGCGTCGATCACCCCCTGGCGGCGCCCTTGATGAAGCGCTTCCCCACGTCTGACGGGCCCAGTTCGGACGAGTGGGGTGTTGATGACACTGTCCGCGAGCGGCTGGCGCCGGCCTTCGTCGACCTGCAGATCACCACCCACTCGTTGGAACTGGTCTTCGACTCCGCCGAACACTGCACAGACGTGTTCCTCGGCTCGTCTCCGATGCACGTGATCGCCATGGCTGAGATCCCAGAGGAGGAGCACGCCGCGATCCGACGCGAGTTCATCGCCGGGCTACTGCCGTTCGAGTCTGCGCAAGGGTTGCGGCACCGCGACGACTATCTGGTCGTCACCGCCCGCCGAAGCTGAGTCGTCAGCGGCATCCACACCCGGCAAGCGCCGACGCCGCCGCGTCGAATGCCTCGCGAGCGTCGAGGGTCCTGGCCAGCGGCACCTGGTCGGCCATGAACGCGAACGCCAGCAGCCGCCCCTCGGCGCTGACCACGGTGCCGGACAGGCTGGAGACGCCGTTGAGCGTGCCGGTCTTCGCGCGGACCACGCCGGCCCCGCTGCGGTCCCCGGGATTGTCAAAACGGTCGGCGAGAGTGCCGGTGAAGCCGGCGACCGGCATCTTGGCGATGATCGTCCCCAACGACGGGTTGTCGGCCGCCACGTCCAGGACCGAGCCCAGCGTTCGGGCCGGGACCGCGTTCGACCGCGCCAGGCCGCTCCCATCGCGCAGGCTCACGCCGGTCACGGCGACGCCCGCCCGTCCGTTCGCATCCACGACCGCAGCCGCCGCCGAAGCGACGTCGGCCGGCACCGTCCGGCGCGCGCCGACCAACCGCAGGAGCGCCTCGGCCACGTCGTTGTCGCTGCCGACGAGCATGGTCTCCACCAGCTGAGCGACCGTTGGCGACTGCACGCTTGCGATGACCTCCGCGCCGTCGGGAGCGACGCCAGGCACCGGAGCCCCGGTCACGGCGATGCCCGACGCCCCGAGCGCCTCCACGAATCGGACGGCCGCCGTCAGCGCCGGGTCTGCGACCCGTTCGTCGCTGCCGGGTCTCACCCGGCCTCCGTCGACGGACAGCGCACTCACCGGCGCGACCGCACCGCCTTGCACGTAGCCCGGCTGCCATTCCGGGTTGACCAGCGGTCCCGCGAACAGAGATGCGTCGTAGGCCAAGGTCACCGACGTCACACCCTGTGCGGTCAGAACCGCGGCGGTCCCAGCCGCCAGCTCCGCCAACGACGCGCGACGGGGGTATGACTCCGGCGGCGCAGCCTGCGTGCTGAGCGTGGCGTCCCCCGCGCCGACGAGAACGATCTGGTCGGCCGTTGGGCCACGAGTGACCTGGGTGGTCAGCCGGTGCTGCGGCTCGAGCACTTCGAGTGCGGCCACCGCCGTCAACAGCTTTGCACTCGACGCCGGAACCAGCGGCAGCTGTGCCTCACGGTCAAACAGGACTGCACCGCTCACGGCGTCCACGACCGTGGCTGTGACCCGCGACCCAAGATCGGGGTCCGCCAGCAACGGTCCCAGGGTCGCCGCCACCCCGTCCGCGCTTGGAACTGCCGCGTCCGCGGCGAGGCCAGGGAGCACGGCTCCGGCGGGGCTTGCCGACGGGAATGCGTCGACGTCCGGACCCGCGCTCGGCGATGCGGTTTCTTGCGACGCACCGTTCCCGGACAAGGCCTGAGTGGCCGCATACCCACCGACAACGAACGCGACCAAGATCATCAAGGCGATCGCGGCCCATCGCCCGCGGTCGAGGCTCACATGCGGGAGACTAGGCGCCGCCCCGCCATGCGACGAAGGAGCACCGAGCCGTGCAGACCTTGGAGTTCGACGTCACCATCGAGGTTCCCAAGGGTCAGCGCAACAAGTACGAGGTCGACCACGACAGTGGTCGCATCCGGCTCGACCGGATGCTGTTCACTTCGACGCGCTACCCGGCCGACTACGGCTTCATCGAGAACACCCTCGGTGAGGACAGCGACCCGCTGGATGCCCTGGTTCTGCTCGAGGAGCCGACGTTCCCCGGCTGCCTCATCAAATGCCGGGCGATCGGCATGTTCCGGATGAGGGACGAAGCCGGTGGCGACGACAAAGTGCTGTGCGTCCCGGTCAACGACCCAAGGCTGTCGCACCTGCAGGACATCTTCCACGTGCCGGAGTTCGACCGGCTCGAGATCGCACACTTCTTCGAGGTCTATAAGGATCTGGAACCGGGCAAGTCGGTCGAGGGAGCAACGTGGGTAGGGCGCAGCGCTGCCGAGGCAGAGATCCGCCGGTCGTTCGACCGTTTGCAGGAGGAGAAGGAGTCGGGGCAGGCTCACCGAGCCTGATCCCCAACCCCGAGGAGCACCGATGAAATGCCCGGTCGATGGCAACGACCTGGTCATGTCCGAGCGACAGAACGTCGAGATCGACTACTGCCCGTCCTGCCGTGGCGTGTGGCTCGACAGGGGAGAGCTCGACAAGATCATCGATCGGGTCGTCGCGACCGAGGCACAGCATGCGCAGCCGGCCCCGGCACCCCCGCCGCAACAGCCAGCTCCGCAGCCGGCGCCGGCGTCGGCGCAACAACCGAGCTACCAACAGCCCTACCACGACAAACGGAAGAAGAAGAGCCACTGGCTGGGCGAGCTCTTCGACTGAGCTGCGCCTGCTCATCGCTGCGCGATGCGCGTCACGGACGCGCGTAGCCGAAGACATCGCCCCGGTCGACCAGGGCCTCTCGCACCAATGCGCCGGTATGCGGGGCCTCGATCATCCGCCCGCCGCCGATGTACAGGCCGACGTGGTAGATCGACGCCGCGTCCCCGGGTTGCTCGCCGAAGAAAACGAGGTCGCCGGGCCGCAGCTGGGAGGCCGGGATCTTCAACGCCTGCGCGTACTGCCCGACGGACCAGTGCGGCAGGCTCACGCCTCCGGCCTGCCACGCCATCTGGGTCAGCCCGGAGCAGTCGAAGGAGTCTGGTCCGCCGGCGCCCCACTGGTAGGGCTTGCCGATCTGCGCGCGCGCGTACTCGATCGCGAGCGCTGCCCCCTCGACGGTTCCGTGCGATGCGCCGGGACCGACGACCAGCGGGCGGCTCGGCTCTGCCGGTACGCGGGGCGGCGTCGAGGCCGTCGATGGACGTGAGCCTTCGGCCGCGCGAGCCGCCGCGGCGGCTTGCTCGGCGGCCGCCCGTTCAGTGGCCGCCCTAGCCTCGGCCTCGCGCTGTGCACGCTCCGCGGCCTCCCGCGCCAGCCCCTCCCGCCGCAGCCGGTCCAGCTCGGCCAACCTGGTTTGCGAGTTCGCGAGGTCCGTGGACGCAGCGAGCCGCAGGACTTCATAGGCCGCCACCTGCTGCTGTTGCGCAGCGACCTTTGTTTCCGCCTCGACCTTCGATGCTTCGACGGCGGCGGTGGCCGCCTCCTGAGCGGCCAACGCTTTGGCAGCCTGGTCATCGAGCAGCTGGGCGACCACCTCGGCCACCCGGACCCGGTCGAGCACGTCGTCGAAGCGAGCCCCCACCGTATTGAGCGCATTGGTTCGGTCGACCAGCGTCCGCAGGCCCTCGGCGGACAGCAGGCCGGCGATGCCGCCGCCGTCGCCGGATCGGTAGGACGCGGCAGCGAAGCGACCGAGCGCGGCGCGGGCCGCGTCAAGGTCGGCCCGTGCCTGCGCGGCCCTCGCAGCCGCGGTGGCCGCGGCGGCCTTCGCCGCCTCGAGCTGGACGACGGCCCCGTTGTATGCCTCGACGGCTCGGCTTGCCTCGCGGACCAGCTCCTGCAGACGCGCGTCGGCAACCGCGAGCTGGGCCTGCGCCTCACCGACCTGGGCCGCGGCGGACGCGACTCGCTGCCTGCTCTGGTCGACCTCGTCCTGGGACGGCGTCGGCGGTGGCTCTGCGTACGCCGGAGAGCTCGGCCCGAGCGCGAAGACGGCACTCAACGCGAGCAGCGCCACGACGACGGGGAGTCGTCGTGCTGGGCCTCGATCAACACCGGGCACGGGGCAGCAACGTAGGGACCGGGAGGCCCCATGCGTCGCAGATGTCACAGATTGCGTGGGGGGTTCGCGGCGTTTCGCGCTGACACGCCGCTCTTACACAGCCGTAGTTCCGTCGATGTCAGTTCAGCAGGTCGTCGATCTGTTGTTGCAGATCCTCGACCTGCTGCTTGACCGAGTCCAGCTCGTCCTGCAGGTCGGGCGCCTCCTCGGCCCGTTGCACGAGGTCCTGCCGCCGCTGCTCGAGATCGGCCCGCGTTTCCTCCAGCTGGTCACGGACCGCATCGCTGGCTTCGTCGCCGGCCTCCTCGAGCCGGTCGCGGGCGTCGTCAATCGCAGCCTCTGCGTCGCTGAGTGACTCATCGACCCGGTCCCGGATCTCAGGCGCCAGATCCTCGAGCTTGGCCCGCGCATCGTCCAGTGCCTCAGACGTCTGAGCGCGCGCGGACTCAAGACTGTCCTGCACCGTGCTCTGGTCGTCTTCGCTGCAAGCAGCGGCGCCGAGAGCCAGCCCCAAGGACAGGACGATGACGACTGGAGTTCGCCGAGACACCCGCCACATACCGCTGACGGTATGCCACCGGCTTGCGCAGTCGATCGCGGCAGGGTCGGATGAGACCTGTCATGCGAACTCCTCGAACCGTCATCGCCGTCGCGGCGCTCGCGGCACTCGTGGCCGGTCTGCTGGCGGGTGGACCAGTCTCGCCCGCAGCGGCTGCCAGTCCGGCACCCGGTGGGCCGGGTGCGCTCGCCTACTTCGATCTCGCGCGCAAGGACTGCCTGGGCACTGCACGCAACGACACGTCGAAGGTTTGGTACACGGTCGCCGACGGCGTGCTCTCTGACGTGTATAGCCCGACGATCGACAACACCAACGTGAAGTCGTTGCAGTTCGTCGTCACGGACGGGTCGACCTTCACCGACCTGCAGACCCGCGACACCACCTATTCGGTCCGCTCTCTCGACCGCAGTGGCATGGTCTGCGAGGTCACGAGCACCGACCCCGAGGGCGCCTATGACCTGACCACTACCTTCGTCACAGATCCGCAGCGCGACAGCGTCGTCTTGCAGGTCCGCCTGCGCGACAAGCGCACCGGAGAGGGACGCAAACCACCGCTTGCCCTGTATGCGCACCTCGACCCGACCATGAACGGGAACGGAGGTGGCGGCGCCGGCAACGGTGGCGCAGACAACGCAGCCGTGGTGGCGACGAGCGACGGACCGGTCCCAGTCGCATACGACCTGACGACGCAGACGAGCGCAGCGAACCGCGACTACGGCGTCCCGCTCTATGCAGCGCTGCGCGCCAACCGGGCCTTCCTGGCGGCATCGGTGGGCTACGTCGGATCGGCGAGCGACGGGCTGGCGACCCTCGATACGGCGCGCAGCCTGTCCCCCACATACGACACGGCATCCAGCGGCAACGTGGTGACGACCGCGCAGATCGATGTCCGCGGCAGCGCGCCGACGACACTCGCCCTTGGCTTCGGCACCTCGCAGGCCGCAGCCATTGCCACGGCAGAGGCGAGCGCGGAGCGCTCGTTCGGCGCGACCCACAACGCGTATGCCGACGGCTGGTCGCGCTACGACGCGTCATTGCAGCGACCGCCGACGTCGTACGCCGGTCTGACCACCGGCGAGGCGCACGAGATCCGCGACACCTACTACCTGTCCGCCAATGTGCTCAAGGCGAGTGAAGACAAGACGTTCACCGGGGCGAGCGTCGCATCGCTGGCCTCGCCGTGGGGACAGGCGGTGTCGGCCGGCGATCCCAACAACACCTACTTCGGTTCGTACCGCGAGGTCTTCGCGCGCGACCTCTACGAGACGTTCACCGGACTGCAGGCGGTGGGCGACTTCGAGACTGCCGAGCAGGCGGTTCGGTTCCTGTTCGAACGACAGCAGCTGCCGAACGGCTCGATGCCGCGCAACTCCCTGATCAACGGCAAGGTCGCGCCGGACTCCTTCGGCGTCCAGCTGGACGAGACCGCGTACCCGATTCTCATGGCACTGCAGGCGGGCATCACGGAGGCCGCCTTCTACAAGGAGAACATCGTCCCCGCGGCGGACTTCCTGGTGTCACGCGGGCCCGCGTTCGGCGTCGAGCGCTGGGAGGAGCAGGACGGCTTCTCGCCCTCGACGATTGCATCGCAGATCGCGGGCTTGGTCGCCGCAGCCGTCATCGCCGCCCAGAACGGCGACCAACAGCATGCCCGGCTGTATGCCGCGACAGCGGACGCCTTCCAACGTCAGGTCAAGGGCTGGACGGTGACCAAGACGGGGCTGCTGTCCGACCAGCCGTACTTCATCCGGCTGTCCAAGACCGGCGACCCGGACGCAGCCATCTCCTACAACCTCGGCAACGGCGGACCGACCCTCGACCAGCGCGCGGTGGTCGACGCCGGCTTCCTCGAGCTGACTCGGCTCGGCGTCCTCAGCCCGGACGACGCGGACATCCTGCGGTCGCTCGCGGTCGTCGACGCGAACATCAAACGGACGACCGCCAACGGGGTCGGCTGGTTCCGCTACAACGGCGACGGCTATGGCGACCGGCTGTCCGACGGCCGGCCGTGGGCACCGACCGGCCAAGGCAACGGCCACCTCTGGCCGGCGCTCGCCGGTGAGCGCGGTGAGCACGCGCTCCAGGTGTCGGACCCGGCGACAGCGGCCAGCCTGCTGAAGGCGATGAACAACTTCGGCAGCGGCGTCGGGCTCATTCCCGAGCAGAACTGGGAGGGGCTGGACCTGCTGGCGTCCCCGTTCGGGACCGACCCGATGCAGGCTTCGATCGGCTTCCGTAACGGCGGCCCGGCCGGGTCGGCGGCGCCGCTGACCTGGTGTGCGGCCCAGTTCGTCAGGCTGGTCGCCGGCATCGATGCCGGATCGCCGGTCGAGACACCACCCGAGGTGGTCAACCGCTACGTCACCGGCTCGCCACAGGCCACGACGGTCGCCATCACCTCCCCGCCGAACCTGACAGCCGTCACGCCGCCGGTGACCGTCAGCGGTACGAGCGAACCCGGCAACACCGTCGACCTGCTCGTCGTGAACAGCGACAGCGGAACGGCACAGCCGCCGGTGACCACCACAGTCGCCACGGACGGCACCTGGACGGCGGGGGTCACCGTGACGAGCGGCACCAACATCATCGTCGCGACCGCAACCTCACCTTCGGGTGCGACCGGCCGTGACGTCGTCACGGTGGTGGATGACACGATCGAAGGCACGCTGCTGCTCGACGTCAGCGACCCGGACGGCGACGACAATGGCCCCGGCAACTACGCCTATCCGACATCGAGCAACTTCAAGCCGGGCGGGTTCGATCTGCAGCGCTTCCAGGTCATCGACGCCGGCGCGGACGTGGTGTTCCGAGTGCAGACCCGGGATCTCACGCCGACGTTCGGCAGCCCGCTCGGGGCCCAGCTGGTCGACATCTACGTCCGCAACCCGGCCGCGTCGTCGTTCTCGACCTCCGCGTCCTTCCCCCAGCGCAACTACCAGCTCGCCTCCTCGGGAGCGTGGTCGCAGCTCGTCGAGGCGCAAGGCTTCGGCCAGCGCTATCTGGACGCGTCCGGGACCACCCTGGGCACGCTGCTCATCAACGGCAACGCCGTGTCGAGGTTCATCACGATCCGGGTGCCGAAGGCCACACTCGGCACACCCACGTCCGGCTGGACATTCGCCGTCGTGCTCACGGGGCAGGACGGGTTCAGTCCCGACCAGGCGCGCGGCTTCGCCCCGACTCCGCAAGATTTCTCGTTCGGTGTATGCGCCGCGACGTCCACCGATCCGCTGTGCACGCTCGACCCGGGCACCGTGCCGAAAGCGATGGATGTGCTGACACCGGATGGCGTGGCCCAGACCGAGGAGCTGAACTACGTACTCAACAACCCGGTGGTGATCGCTCCCATCGCCATCCCCTGACGATCATGATCGCTCACCACGAGGCGAACACGCGCGCCTGGCCCCCTGAGCCCTGGTCGTAGGGGATGAGCCCGACGAACACCGTGGCGCCACGCGGCGGGATGCCATCGAGGCTCTTGAGATTCTCCAACCCATAGCGGTCGGCGCCGGTCAGGATCAGGTGGGTGTCGAACGTCGTCGAGTTCCCTGGGTCGATGCTCAGCGTGTCCACTCCGAGGCTGCGGATGCGACGGCGCTCAAGCAGCCACTGGGTCGCGTCGGCACCGAACCCTGGAAAGTGCAGCGTGCCGCTCGCGTCCGGGTTGCGGTATGCGTTCGCATCTCCGATCTTCGACGCCCAGCCGGAGTACATGAGCACCGCGGCGTCGGGCGGGATGCGACCATTCCGGCGCTCGTAGGCGACCAGGTCGTCGACCGTCACGACCGTGTCCGGGTTCTGCGCTGCCCGCCCTGCGATGTCGATGACGACGGCCGGCGTGATCAGTTCGGACAGGTCCAGTTCCGTCGCAAGGCGTCCTCCGGCAGTGAAGTGACCTGGCGCGTCGACATGGGTGCCGATGTGCTCGATGATCCGCCATTCCTGGATGTAGTACCCGTCGGTCTCGATCGTCACGGTGGTTCGCCGCGCGGCCTCCTCGCCGGGAACGAACGCAGGGATGTTCGGCGAAAGTGGATGCGTCAGATCACGCAGCCGATGGCCGAGCCGCGCTCGGGATGGTGGCCCTTCGCTGGCGACCGCAGTCCCTCCGATGAGGACCGTGGCGGCAGCCGCTGCGCCGCCCACGAGCGCAGCCCGCCGGCTGAGCGTGTGGGAAGTCACCCGGACGCTTGCGTCGGTGCACATGGGGAGTCCTTTCACTCGTTCGAGCGGGCAGCGCGGACCTTGGTCGCGAACGTACTGCCGTCGAGGTGAAGGTCGGAACCCTCAGCCAGGTGATCCCATGACAGTGGATCCGAAAGTCATACCTGGGAGGGGTATTCTCGGCAACGAACGCGTCGCTGACGTCACAGCGCGCGAGGGAGGCGGCGTGACCGGCTACAGCTCTACCCGAGACGACCAGCTCAAACGACTGCGCCGGATCGAGGGACAGATTCGCGGGCTTCAGCGGATGATCGAAGAGGACAAGTACTGCATCGACATCCTGACGCAGGTCTCAGCGGCCACGAAGGCGCTGCAGTCGTTCTCGCTTGGCCTGCTGGACGAGCACATCGCGCACTGCGTCGTCGAGGCGGCCCAGCGCGGTGGGCCCGAGGCAGAGGTCAAGGTGCGCGAAGCGCAGGACGCGATCGCCCGCCTCGTGCGCTCGTAGTTTCGGTGGCGTTCGGCGTCAGTCCCGCAGCAGCACGCTCATGCAGGTCACGCCAGCCTCTGCCTTCTCGAGCTCGTCCACCTCGACAGTGCGCACGTCGTAACCCCGGGCCGCGATCGCGGTGGCGGTCATCGGAGCACTTGCTGACACGACCACGGTGTCGCCGAGCAACAGCACGTCGCTGCCCTGAGGCTCGGCAGCGGCCAGTACGGGGAGGCCGCCGAAGGCGTTCAGGTCGACGTGCCGCACGTTCGCGACCAGCGTCCCGTCCGGCAGCGCGGTGACACCGGTCTTGAGGTGGAGGATGCCGTCGACCGCGACAGGGATGACGTCGTACCCATGCGGTCGCACAGCGTCGGCGAACTGGCGGCGTCCGTCGTCGTTGGTGCGTGCGGTCGCGCCGACGTAGAACGTCCGGCCGATGGCGAGCACGTCACCCCCGTCGAGCTGGCCTGGATCGCTGATCTCCTCGGTCTGCACCCCGTGGGCGTGAAGCATGTCCCGCATACTCGGGACCTCGCCCCTCCGGGACTCGGCTCCGGGTCGGGTCAGCACGGCGATTGGCGCTGCGACAACCGCGACGTCCTCCACGAACACACCGTCCGGGTGATCGGGCAACGGATCGAGCCACACGATGTTGGCACCGAGCGCGGCGAGCAGTTCGACGTACCCGCGGTGCTGCTCACGAGCGCGCCGGACGTCGATCGGTGCCCTCGCGAGGTGGGACAGCTCGCACTCAACGATGCGGTCGCTCGGCTCTCTCACTAGCGCGCGCATCCGTTCAGACTGGCACAGACAACCGCGGGTGAGTGGGCAGGAACGGCGCGCCCGATCTGCACGGACGCGGGTGCCGCTCGCGTCGGGGTGGTGAGCCCCGCGACGAGCGGCACCCGACGGGTTGACCGCTCCGACCTCGTCATCGCCGAGCGAGGACCAGCGCCTCCAACCGGTCGTACAGTTCCTCGGCGCCCGACTCCATGCCCGAGCTGACCATGCCGTCGCGGTCCTCGACGCTCTCGAAAACCGAGACGTCAGTGATCCGGGTCCGCCCGTCGACGGCCTCCAGGCGCAGGACGCTGAGTGAAACGTGTCCTGGCACGCCTTCGAACTCGAAGGTCTGGACGATCCGTTCGCTGTCCACGAGATCGTGGATGACTCCGTGGAAGCCGTACTGGTTGCCGTCGGGGTCCTTCTGGACGAAGCGCCAGGACCCGCCCGGCCTCGGCTCGTAGGTGTCGACGACGGTCTCGAGGTAGGCCGGACCCCAGTAGTGCGGGACCAGGGCCGGGTCGAGCAGGGTGTCGTACACGAGCTTGGGCGGCGCATCGATCTCGCGCACGATGGTGACGATGTGGCTGTCCGGGGGGACCCGGAGGTCGAGCTTGGTCATGACGTGCTCCTTCGGGTGGTAGTAGAGCGCCGACGCGGCGTCGGCGCCTTGACTGACTTCGTCGGCTGCGGGAGCTCGCCTCGCCGGATGCGTTGGATCGCCTGGTCCAACCGGTCGAGCTGCGCGCTTCTCATCGCCCGGTGGTCCTCGATCCATCGCCTTGCCAGGTCCAGCGAAGCGTCCTCAAGCCGAACCGGCCGCCACTGCGCCTCACGGCTACGCGAGACGAGCCCGGCCCGCTCGAGAACTTTCAGGTGCTTCGACACCGCTTGCAGGCTCATCGGGAACGGCTCGGCGAGCTCGTTCACCGTGGCCTCGCCGCCGGCGAGCCGCGCCAGGATGGCCCGCCGCGTCGGGTCGGCGAGGGCGGCGAAGACCTCATTCAGCGAGTCGTCCTCGCCGAACAGGTCCTCGGGTGATGCCGCTGGCATGGCTTTAATCAACCATACGGTTTATCAACTGTCAAGTTGAATACGCGGGGATCTATCAGGCGGTTCGTGCGTCGGAGCGCACAGCGCCTGACTGGTTGGGGTCCGCCGTCCGGCTACCCCAGACACGCCGGGTCGATGAGCAATGACGACCCGGCCCGCGCGTATGTTGCCGAACGTGTCCCTCGTCGACGAGCCAGCTCTCGGGCCGCGCGTCGACCACGAGAGCGGCGGCGTCGTGTTCACGACGGACGCGACCGGGGGAATCCCAACTCGGGTCTGGTACCACCTGCGGGACTTCGGCGACGATCCAACCTTTCAGCGCCGGGGCGAACGTTGGGAGGCGCGCGTCCCTGCCCCACCGGTCGACCGCATCGAGTACCTGATCGTCCGCCGCGACCGGACCGGCGTCGTGGCGCTGGCCCTCGACCCGGCCGCGCCGGCACGGTCCACCGGGGTCTTCGGTGACCACTCGCTGCTGGAACTGCCCGGTTATCGTGCGCCGAGCTGGGCCAGCGGCGATGCGTGGTGGACCTGGCAACAACGAATTGTGCGCTGGCCGACCAACCGCCTGGGTGTCGAGATTGCCGGGACGCTGATGTGTCCCGCGGGTGTCGCCGACGGCGAACCGGTTCCGCTGCTCGTCGTGCATGACGGCTCGGAGTACGCGCGGCTCGCCGACTTGCTGGACTATCTCGGATGGCTCGCCGAGCAACGGCCCGAGACGCGCTGTCGGGTTCTGCTGCTGGACCCGGTGAACCGCAACCAGTCGTATGCGGCCGATGCCGCATACACCGACACCCTCGTCCGTGTCGCGCTGCCGGAGGCCTGCCGGCTGGCGCCGACCCAAACGCCGCTGGTGGCGCTCGGCGCGAGCCTCGGCGCGTTGGCCTTGGTCCACGCCGAAGCTTCATACCCGGGCACTTTCGGCGGGATCCTCGCCCAGTCCGGATCGTTCTTCGTGCCCCGCTACGACGCCCACGAGCGCAGGTTCGCCCAGTTCGACCAGGTCGTGCGGGCCACCCGAGCACTGCACGCCGAGCCCGAGCGACTCGCCGGCTGCACGCTTCGGTTCACCGCGGGGCTGGGTGAGGAGAACCTCGACAACAACCGTGCGTTGGCCGAGCGGATCGCCGCCGCGGGCGTGGACGCGACCCTCACGATCGGGCGGGACGGGCACAACTTCACGGCTTGGCGGGACCTGCTGGATCCATCGCTGGGCGACTTGCTGGCCAAGTCCGCGGCGGCCTGAGCCTTCGCCGGACGACTTTGGCGGTCGGCGACCGCATGATCCATGGCGTGGCTAGTCTGCGCACGTGCGCACCGCCGACGCTGGAGGAGTGATCACGTGAAGGCCACGGAGCGTTGGTACTCCGCACGGCTTCAGCAGGACATCAGCCTGACCCGGTGGGGCCATTTCGGCACCCCGGTCCTGGTGTTCCCAACCGCTGGTGGCGACGCCGAGGAGGTCGAGCGGAACTACCTGGTTGCGGCGTGTGGTGAGCTGATGGACAACGGCAGGGTCAAGCTCTACTCCTGCGACAGCGTCGCCGGGCAGGCGATGATCATGTCTGATGGTTCGCCGGCGTACCGGCTGCGGCTGCTCAACCTGTTCCTGGAATGCATCCGGCACGAGGTCGTTCCGGCCATACACGCGGACCTTGGTGGGCACCAGGCGCCGGTCGTCACCACTGGTGCGTCGATCGGGGCGTTCAACGCGCTGGCCGTGCTTTGCCGCTACCCGGACGTGGTGCAGGCGGCCATCGGGATGAGCGGCACATATTGGCTCGAGCGGTTCTACGAGAACGCGTTCACCGACGACCTCTACCTCTCGTCACCGGTCCACTTCCTGCCCGGCCTCAGCGGACCGCAGCTGGACACGCTGCGGGGCCGGTTCGTGATCCTCGCCTCTGGAGAGGGGGCGCACGAGGACATCGGCGAGTCCTGGGCCGCCGCGGATGTGCTCGGTCATATGGGGGTCCCGAACCGGGTCGACTCGTGGGGGCCGGAGTGGCCGCACGAGTGGACGACCTGGCGCGCCATGCTGCCGCAGTACCTTGACGAACTCACTCGGCCACCTGCGGAGCCGGCCGAGGATTAGGCGATCTGTGGGGCCCGTCCAAGCATGGGTCGCCGTCGTTGCCGCACTCGCCACCGCACTCGTCGGCATCTTCAAGTACTTCCCCTACAAGCGCAGCCGGGAGAAGAAGGTCGAGGTCGGCGTCTCGTTCGCGGTAGTCGTCGAGGCGTTGTCGTCGCAAAGCCGGACGAACTCAGCCGGCGTACATGGTCAGGTCAGAGGCGAACCGTTCGGTCATCTCGATCACCGGCTGCAGCTCGGGGTGGCGGACCACGACCATCCCGTCGCCGGTGACGGTCGAGCGCCAGTCGCGGCGCGGTGCGCCGACTGGCAGCAGATCCACGACCGCGACGTGCTCGCCGTACTCGGCGAGTAGCCGTTCGAGCCCTTCGACCCGGCTGATCAGCCCAGAACCGCGCGCCCGCTTGAAGATGGCGCCGGCGTTGTACCCCTGCTCCAGCTGCTGCATCCAACCGTGGACGACCGCGTTCGCCCAACCGACGTACACATCCCCGTCGCTGGCGATGTTCATGAGGTCGACGACCCGGGCTCCCGGCGGGCGGGCACCGATTTCACCGAAAACCACCTCGCCGTCCGCCTTGCGGTACCACTCCATGTGCGTGAACCCGCTGCGGAAGCCGAGCGCGGCCAGCACCTGCGCTCCCATCTGCCGACCGCCCTGCAGGTGCGGAACGGTGATGTCGCGCAGTGAGATCGACACCGGGCTGACCCACTCGTGCATCCGCATCTGGAGGGGACGCGGCCGGTACCACAGCACATGCTCGTACAGGATGTTGCCGTTCGCACACACCGTGTCGTAGGTGAACTCTTCCGCGTCCACGAACTCCTCGACGCTCACTTGCGGGACATGCCGCAGGAGGGGCAACACATCGATCAGCTCGTCGTCAGAGTTCACTCGGTAGGTGTCCGCCGACCCGGCACCGGCAATCGGCTTGATGATCAGCGGGAAGCCGACCTTCTCCGCGGCCTCCCATACCCCGGCCACCGTCGACGTGCTCACGTGCCAGGGCGTCCGCACGCCGGCCGCGTCGACCACCCGCTTCATCAACTCCTTGTCCCGGAACGGGAGCGTCTCGCCGACCGTCATCCCCGGCAGCCCGAACGACTCGCGCATCCGGGCCGCGAGGATCATGTACGGCTCCCACAGGCACTCGACCTGGTCGATCTGCGCGTGCCGGGCGACGCCCTGGAGGGCCTCCAGCACGGCGCCTTCGTCGGCGAGCGAGACGTGCTCGTAGTGCGCCATCGCCTCCCGCGCAACGGCCGGCACTGCGTGCAACGGTTGGTCGCCCACCCCGATGACCCGCGCTCCCACCCGAGTTAGGGCGCGGGTGAAATAGGCCATCTCGGCTGGGTAGCCGGGCGAGATCATCACGACCGTAGTCATCGCGCCTCCACCAGCTCAACCCTGACCCCGCTGACAATGCGTCGCAGCGCGTCCTTGACGACCTCGGTGTCCGGGTCGCGGACCATGATGTAACCCTCGCCGGTGTAGTCGCTGGACGCCGCTTGGCCGGGTTGCGGTAGCCGGGCTTCGACCACCAGGTGTCCGAGGTCGCGTTGCACCACCTCGACGCCATGCACGACGCGGACCCGGCCGCGCCCCTGACCGCGCAGGTATGCGGTGCCGGCTGCATACCGTCGGGCCGGGGGGTCGAACCGGCCGAGCACCATGAGCTCCGCCCACGCACTGTAGAAGTCGATGTCGTGCGCGTAGCCGAGCATCGAGCTCAGCTGCGCGCCCGGCGGCCGGGCCGCCACCTCCGAGATCGCGACGGATCCGTCGGCTCGGGTGAACCACTCCATGTGGGTGAGCGCGTCACGCACCCCCAGCGCCTGGAGCGCGAGCGGTCCGAGCTTGTGGATCCCGTCGTATGCGGGAACCGTGTCGTCACGCGGGAGCATGACGGTCCACTGCATCCACGGGTTTCGCAGCACCTCGAGCGGCGGCGGCAGGTAGTCCGAGACCGATGACCAGACGGTGTGCCCGTTCATGGTGACGCTCTCGAAGGAGTGCTCCTCGCCGACCAGGAACTCCTCGAGCAGGGCGGGCGCATCCGAGCTGGGCGGGACCGCCTCGAGGTAGCCGCGCAAGGTGTCGGCGTCGTCGAGCCGGTAGGTGGCCTGCGCCCCGGCACCAGCCGGCGGCTTGGCGACCAGCGGAAAGCCCACTTCCTCGGCGAATCCGAGCGCCTCCCCCGGACTGCGGACCAGGCGGTGTCGCGCGCACGGGATCCCGGCCTGGCTGAACACGGTCTTCATCCGGTCCTTGTCGCGCACGTTGAGCGCGGTCGCGACGTCCATGCCTTCGATCCCCAGCGCCTCTCGTGCCTGCGCGAGTGGCACCTGCAGCTGTTCGAGCGCGCCGATGACCCGGTCCACCCGCCCCATCTGCTGGGCGAGGCCGCTGACCGCGACCTCGATCTGGCGCGGGTCGAGCGCGTCCTCCACACGCCAGTGCTTGTCCGCGTGCTCCCGCACGGCGGGCGGCAGCTCGTCCGCAGTCTGGTGGGTCACGATGCCGAGCCGCACACCGGGCAACTGGGCCGCAGAGACCGCGAACCGGGCGGTTGCCTCCAGCAGGTACGGCGCAACAAAGACGGCTACGACCATGCCTGGGACGCTACCGCCGTGCTCACGTGCGAGCAGCCCATCCCGCGGATGTCGACGCTGGCGGGGTTGGGAGTCCCAACCCCGCCAATGTCCTCGTTCGCGGAGGAATTCGCGGGAGGAATAGGCTGCCCGTCGTGAACGTGATCTTCGTTGAGCCGCACTTCCCGAAGACGCAACGGCAGTTCGTCCGGGCGCTCGCCGAGGTAGGCGCAACAGTGATCGGCATCGGAGAGTCGCCCAGCGAGGCCCTTGACGACGAGCTGAAGGGCTGGATGACGCACTACCACCGGGTGCCCACTGTGGTCGACGTCGGCGTTATGACCGACACCGTTCGCTGGATCCAGGACAAGCTGTGGGTCGACCGGCTCGAGTCCACGATCGAGGCGCACATCATGTCGGTCGCGCAGGTCCGCGAGAACTGCACGATCCCCGGCACGTCGGTCCGCACGGCCTGGCTGTGCCGTGACAAGCCGTCGATGAAGGAGGCGCTGCGCGCCGCCGGCGTGCCGACCGCCGCGTCCACCGCGGCGGAGACGGCCGCCCAGGTGCAGGAGTTCGCCGACGTCGTCGGCTACCCGCTCATCCTCAAGCCCCGCTCCGGCGCCGGCGCCGCGGACACCACCCGAGTCGACAACGACAGCCAGCTGGCGGCCGCGCTCGCGTCGTTCGGCGGGCAGCACGTGCAATCGATCGCCGTCGAGGAGTTCGTGGAAGGCCACGAAGGCTTCTACGACACGCTGTCGATCAACGGGCATGCGGCGCTGGACTTCGTGTCGCACTACTTCCCGAACGTGCTGGAGGCGATGCGGACGCGCTGGATCTCGCCGCAGTTCATCTCCACGAACAGGGTCGAGTCGGTGGCCGACTACGCCCAGCTCCGCGGGATGGGGGAACGGGTCAACGAGGCTCTTGGAATCGGGACGACCGCCACCCACATGGAATGGTTCTTTGGCCCCAAGGGCCTGCGCTTCTCCGAGATCGGCTGCCGGCCGCCGGGGGTTGGCGCCTGGGACCTGTACTCGGCGGGCAACGACATCGACATCTATCGGGAGTGGGCCAACGCCGTCGTGCACGGCCAGGTGGCCGCCAAGCCATCGCGTCGGTTCGCGACCGGCATCGTCGCGCTCCGCCCAGACCGGGACGGGACGATCACCGGCTACTCCGGGGTCGAGGACATTCAGGCCCGCTCCGGCGAGTGGGTGCTCGACGCGCACCTGCCGTCACCGGG
>JBEVHX010000056.1:0-3521 GCA_040510995.1 Candidatus Nanopelagicales bacterium | reverse complement strand
ATCCCCCGCGTCGCCCTCTTCGCCGTACGCGTCGTCCCGGTAGATGTTGATTTCCTCGGCGGACGACCGGCCCATCAGGTCGATGAACTTGTCGCCGGCGATCTCCTCGGAGAACCGGGTGCACCGCTGGCAGAGCACGCAACGCTCGCGGTCCAGCAGGATCTGGCTGGAGATCGCCAACGGCTTGGGATAGGCCCGCTTCTTCTCCTTGAAACGGGAGGTCGCCGCGCCGTTCGCCATCGACTGGTTCTGCAGCGGGCACTCGCCGCCCTTGTCGCAGTTCCACTCCTCGTTGACCGCTGGGTCGTTGGCGGCCAGTCGCCGAGTGACCCTGCCGCGCCGATGGTCGGTGCGCTGCGCGCACCCCGCTGCGCAGTGCTCGCAGGTGCTCGGTGTCGAGATCAGGTCGAACGGTCGCGCGCGGAAGCGGTACGACGCCGACGTCAGCGCGCCCACCGGGCAGATCTGCACGGTGTTGCCGGAGAAGTACGACTCGAACGGTTGGTTCTCGTAGATGCCGACCTGCTGCAACGCACCCCGCTCGAGAAGCTCGATGAACGGGTCGCCGGCAATCTGGTTCGAGAAGCGGGTGCACCGCGCACACAGCACGCAGCGTTCGCGGTCGAGCAGCACGTTGCTCGAGATGTTGATGGGCTTCGGAAAGGTCCGCTTGTACCCGTCGAAGCGGGCGTCGCCGCGACCGTTGCTCATCGCTTGGTTCTGCAACGGGCACTCGCCACCCTTGTCGCAGATCGGGCAGTCGAGCGGATGGTTGACAAGCAGGAACTCCAGCACTCCGTGCTGCGCCTTGTCGGCCACCTCCGACGTCACCTGCGTCCGCACCACCATGCCCTCGGCGGCCGTGACCGCGCAGGCCGGCTGCGGCTTGGCCTGCCCCTCAATCTCGACCAGGCAGGCTCGGCACGCGGCGACCGGGTCGAGCAGCGGGTGGTCGCAGAAGCGCGGCACCGCCACCCCGAGCTCCTCGGCGGCGCGAATGAGCAGCGTGCCCTTGGGCACGCTGGTCTCGACCCCGTCGATGGTGAGCGTCATCAGATCGCTCTGCGTTGTCTCAGCGGTCGTCACAGCCATCAGACCCTGATTTCTGCAAAGAGCGTTCCGGCGACCGGGTCAAAGGTCTCGTGCGCGGCGGTATGCGTGCCCGCCCGGAACTCCTCCTCGAAGTACTTCATCGCGGCCGGGTACGGCGTCGCCGCGGCGTCCCCGAGCGCGCAGAACGAGCGACCCATGATCTGGCTGCACAGGTCATGCAGGGTGTCGATGTCCTCCTGGCTGCCGGTTCCCTGCTCGAGCCGGTGCAGGAGCTGGACGATCCAGTACGTCCCTTCTCGGCACGGTGTGCACTTGCCGCAGGACTCGTGTTTGTAGAAGTCGAGCCAGCGGGTCACCGCCCGCACCACCGAGACCGTGTCATCGAAGATCATCGGGGTTGCGGTACCGAGCATCGTGCCGGCCGCGGCCATGTCCTCATACGTCATCGGCACGTCGAGGTGCTCCTCGGTGAGCAGAGGCACCGACGAGCCGCCCGGCAGCCAGAACTTCACCGGTCGGCCGTCGCGCATGCCGCCCGCATACTCGAGCAGCTCACGCATCGTGAGCCCGAGCGGCGCCTCGTAGATGCCGGGTCGCACCACGTGGCCGGAGACGCCGAAAAGCTTGATGCCCGGCGACTTCTCGCTGCCGAACTGGCGATACCACGACGCGCCGTAGCGCAAGATCGACGGCACGCTGGCGATCGTCTCGACGTTGTTCACCACGGTCGGGCTCGCGTACAGCCCAGCGACCGCGGGGAACGGCGGCTTCAGCCGCGGCTGGCCGCGCAGCCCCTCGAGCGAGTCGAGTAACGCGGTCTCCTCACCGCAGATGTATGCGCCCGCGCCGGCGTGGACCACGATGTCGAGGTCGAAGCCGCTGCCCTGGATGTTGTGACCGAGGAAACCGGCTGCATGCGCGTCGCGAACGGCGCGCCGAATCCGCCGGATCGCGTGCGGCACCTCTCCGCGGACGTAGACGAACGCGTGGTTGGCGCGGATCGCATACGAGGCGATGATCATGCCCTCGACCAGCGAGTGCGGGTTGGCCAGGAGCAGCGGGACGTCCTTGCACGCGCCCGGCTCCGACTCGTCGGCGTTGATCACCAGGTAATGCGGCTTACCGTCGCCCTGCGGGACGAAACCCCACTTCATCCCGGTCGGGAAGCCAGCGCCGCCGCGCCCGCGCAGCCCGGAGTCCTTGACGGTGTGGATGACCCCGTCCTCTCCCTGGCTGAAAGCGATCGCGAGTGCGGCGTAGCCCCCATGCCGTCGGTAGCCGTCGATGCTGAAGCAGTCAGGCTCGTCCCAATGCGCAGTCAGCAGCGGGGTCAGGGGCGTGGGCATCGGGCTAGTGCTCCTTCCCGTGACCGTCGCCGGATGCCGGCGGGGTGTGTTCCGCCGGCGGCAGGGCAGCCACGGTCGTCGGCGTCTCGAAACCGCGCTCGCGAGCGACGTTCAGGCCGGCGAGCATCCGCTCATCCGCCTGCCCGCCCTCGGCGAACAAGTCGTCGTCAAGAGCCAGCGACCGCTCGGTCTGCCGCCACGTGCTGATCACCGGGCCGCGCGTGGACCGGATCTCGCGTCCCTCGCGCAGGTCGCGGACCAGCTGGCGCGCACCCTCGACCGTCATGTCGTCCATGAACTCCCAGTTGACGGTCATCGACGGCGCGTGGGTGCACGCGGCCTGGCACTCAATGCGCTCCAACGTGATCGTGCCGTCGTCAGTGGTCTCGTGGTGACCGACGCCGAGCTCCTCTGTGAGAGCGTCCCAGATCGCGTCACCGCCGAGCACAGCGCACAGAGTGTTGGTGCAGACGCCGACGTGGTGCGTACCGCCCGGCTTCCGGACATACATGGTGTAGAAGGTCGCGACCGCCGCAACCTCCGCCGGCTCGACGCCGAGCTCTTCGGCGATCAGCACGATCGCCTGGGGCGAGACGTGCCCCTCCTCGGCCTGGGCGAGGTGCAACAACGGCATGACGGCTGAGCGGGCCCGCGGGTAGCGGGCGACGATCTCCCGCATCTGCTCGCGCGTCACCGCTCCTCCTTCTCCGCGGATGTGGACGTTGGCGGGCTGGGAACGCGGTCCGCAGCCGCCGAGCGTCCACAATCGCGCGCTGGCCGGTCCGGGCTGTCGACACGATGGGCCACTAGCGGTCAACCCCGCCCATGACCGGGTCGATGCTGGCGACTGCCGCGATCACGTCGGCGATCATCCCGCCCTCGCACATCGCGGCCACCGCCTGCAGGTTGTTGAAGCTCGGGTCGCGGTAGTGCACCCGGTAGGGGCGGGTCCCACCATCGCTGACGACATGCACACCGAGCTCACCGCGGGGTGACTCCACCGCCGTGTACGCCTGCCCAGCCGGGACCCGGAAGCCCTCGGTGACGAGCTTGAAGTGGTGGATCAGCGCCTCCATCGACTCGCCCATGATCTTGCGGATGTGGTCGAGGGAGTTGCCCAGG
>JBEVHX010000055.1:0-30198 GCA_040510995.1 Candidatus Nanopelagicales bacterium | reverse complement strand
CGTCCCAGGTGTCGCGAGACTCGCGGTGCACTCCGCCCAGGCCCCCGGTCGCGAACACGTCGATGCCTGCACGCTGGGCGAGGAGAGACGTGGCCGCGACCGTGGTGGCCCCGTAGCTGCCGGAGGCCAACGCGATGCCGAGGTCGCGCACCGACACCTTGTGGACGTCGTCGCGCTCGGCCAAAGCCTGAAGGTTCTCGTGGGTCAAGCCGACCCTGACCAGGCCACCGATGACGGCGATCGTCGCGGGCACCGCTCCTTCGGAGCGAACCGCAGCCTCGATCTCCCGGGCCACGATCGCGTTGTCCGGCCGAGGCAGACCATGACTGATGATCGTCGACTCGAGCGCGACCACGGGCCTTCGGTCCGCGAGGGCGTCGGCGACCTCCGGGTTCACGTCGAGGACTTCCACGCCGTCAGACGCTAGTGGGACGCTGCGCCCATGGCCCATGAGAACGTCAGCGAGCTCGTCCAGCAGGCAGCGGAGCACGCGGTCGCATACCTGAAGACCGTCGACGACCGGCCTGTGATGGCGCGCGCGTCGTTCGACGACATGGTCGCGGCGTTCGGCGGCCCGGTGCCGGAAGGACCGACCGACCCGGCGGAAGTGATCGACCGGATGGCCGTCTCCGCCGAGCCTGGCCTGACCGCCATGGGCTCGGGTCGGTTCTTCGGCTTCGTGATCGGCGGCTCGGTGCCGGCAGCACAAGCCGCCGATGTCCTCGTCGGCGCCTGGGAACAGAATGTCGGCTCCAACGACTACACGCCCGCAGTCTCCGCGATGGAGTACGTCGCCGGTCGTTGGGTGCTCGAGCTTCTGGGGCTGCCCTCAGCCGCGTCGGTCGGCTGGGTGACCGGCGGCATGATGGCCAACTTCACCGGGTTGGCCACCGGCCGGCTGAATGTGCTCGCTCAGCATGGGTGGGACGTCAATGCGCAGGGCCTGCAGGGCGCGCCCGACGTGTATGTGGTGGTTGGCGACGAGCGCCACACCACCATCGACCTGGCGCTCAACTTCCTCGGCCTCGGGGCAGGGCGTTCGCACCAGGTTCCGACCGACGAGCACGGCGTGATGACGGTGAACGCGCTGCGCTCGGTGCTCGAGTCGGTGCCTCGCGGAGCACCGTTGATCGTCTGCCTGGCCGCGGGCAACGTGAACACCGGGGCCTTTGACCCGATGGGCGCGTGCATCGACGTAGCGCACGATTTCGGCGCCTGGGTCCACGTCGACGGCGCCTTCGGACTCTGGGCCGGCGCATCATCGGACCTCCGCCACCTCGTCGAGGGTGTCGAGCGGGCCGACTCGTGGGCCACGGATGCGCACAAGTGGCTCAACGTGCCGTACGACTGTGGCATCGCCATCACCGCTCACCAGGACGCGCACCGCGTCGCCATGTACTCCCGGGCGTCGTACGTCCCGATGGGGCATGCCGCAATTCCTGACCCTTCCGAGCTCGTTCCCGAGTTCAGCCGGCGAGCTCGCGGTGTGCCGAGCTGGGCGGCGATCGCGTCCTTGGGTCGCTCGGGTGTCGCTGAGCTGGTCGAGCGTTGTTGTGCACACGCACGTGCCTTCGCCGAGGCGCTCGGCGAGGTGGACGGCATCGACGTGCTCAACGATGTCGTGCTGAACCAGGTCCTGGTCCGCTTCGGCGACTCGGACGACATCACCCGGCAAGTGACCGGGGCCATCCCGGCCGACGGGACGATGCTGATGTCCGGGACGACCTTCAAGGGCCGCGCGGCGTTGCGGATCTCCGTGTGCAACTGGCGAACCACGGATGACGACGTCCAGCGCTGCGTCGACGTGCTTGCCCGGTTGTTCTCCGAGGCCCGCACGTGAGCCACGAGGAGGTGGGACGGCTGGTCCGCCGCGCCGCCGACCACGCGGCCGCGTACCTGGACTCCGTGGACGATCGGCCGGTGTTCGCGCGGGCCACGTTCACGCAGATGGTGGACGCATTCGGCGGCGCGGTCCCGGAGGAGCCGACGGACGCCGAGTCGGTCCTGGAGCGGCTGGCGAGGACCGCCGAGCCGGGGCTGACTGCGGTCGGCAGCGGGCGGTTCTTCGGGTTCGTGATGGGCGGCTCGGTCCCCGCCGCCCAGGCGGCGGATGTGCTGGTCGGCGCTGCGGGCAACGTGAACACCGGCGCCTTCGATCCGATCGGCGCGGCCGTCGACCGGCCCACAGCGCTGGTGGCTGGGTGCATGTCGATGGGGCGTTCGGGTTGTGGGCCGCGGCTTCCCCGCAGCTGCGCCATCTTGTCGAGGGCGTCGAACGTGCGGACTCATGGGCGACCGATGCGCACAAGTGGCTGAACGTGCCGTACGACTGCGGCATCGCGATCACTGCACATATCGACGACCACCGGGTTGCGATGCACGCGCACGCCGCCTACGTCCCGACGGGGCCGGTGCGGTCCCCGACCCTTCGGAGACCGCGCCGGAGTTCAGTCGGCGAGCACGTGGAGTGCCGTCGTACGCTGCGATCGCCTCGCTCGGGCGCAGGGGTGTTGCGGACCTCGTAGAGCGGTGCTGCGCGCATGCGCGCGCATTTGCCGAGGCGTTCGGCGCGGCCGACGGAGTCGAGGTTCTCAACGACGTGGTCCTCAACCAGGTCCTCGTGCGCTTCGCCGACTCCGACGACGTCACCCGGGCCGTCGCGAGCGGCATACCGGGTGAGGGGACCGCTTTCATGAGCGGGACGACGTTCAAGGGGCGGGCGGCGCTGCGCATCTCTGTGTGCAACTGGCGCACGACGACTGAAGACGTCGCCAGGTCCGTCGAGGCGGTTCTTCGGCTGTTCCAGGAGTCGGCCCACCGCGAGCACTAGCCTCGCGGACTGTGGGCGACTACCCGGCGAACTGGGAGGCGGATGTCGTCCTGCGCGACGGCGCAACCGTGCACCTGCGTCCGATCCAGCCCACGGACGGCGACGGGCTCGTCGACTTTCACGCCCACCTGTCGGAGCAGACGGTCTACTTCCGGTTCTTTGCGCCGTACCCGGTGCTGTCCGATCGCGACATCGACCGGTTCACGCACGTGAACCACGTCGACCGAGCTGCCCTGGTTGCCACCTTGCACGACGAGATCGTGGGGGTCGTCCGGTACGAGCGGATTGATACGCCTACCGCCGAGGTCGCCTTCGTCATCCGGGACGACCATCACGGGCGGGGTCTCGGCTCGGTCTTTCTCGAGCACATCGCGGCGGCGGCGTGGGACAACGGCATCCGGCGATTCGTGGCGGACGTGCTGCCCGTGAACTCGGCGATGATCAGCACGTTCAGGCAGGCGGGATACGAGCCGCGGACCGAGCTCGAGGACGGAGTGCTGCGCCTGGAGCTCGAGATCACGCCCACCGAGGCCGTCCGCTCGGTGATGGCGGCCCGGGAGCACCGCGCGGAGGCCAGGTCCGTTGAGCGGCTGCTGCGTCCGGAGTCGATCGCCGTCGTCGGCGCGAGCCGCGACCCACGCGCGGCCGGCCACATCCTGCTTCGCCACCTCAGCGCGTCTGGCTTTCCCGGGTCCCTGTATGCGGTGAACCCGGCGGCCAGCGGCGAGATCCACGGGGTTCCGGCATACGCGAGCGTCAAGGACATCCCCGACCCAGTCCACCTCGCTGTCGTCGCCGTACCGGCCGCCGCGGTGCTCGACGTGGCCGCCGAGTGCGGCGCACGCGGTGACGTGCGCGGGCTGGTGGTGGTCAGCGCCGGCTTCGCGGAGACCGGGCCCGAAGGGCAACAGCGTCAGATCGATCTCGTGACCCAAGCCCGCGCCGACGGCATGCGTGTCATCGGGCCGAACTGCCTCGGCGTGATCAACACCGCAGCCGAAGCGTCGTTCAACGCCTCGATGTCTCCCGTCATGCCAGGGCGTGGTCGGATCGGGTTCTTCTCGCAGTCGGGAGCGCTCGGCATCGCCTTGTTGGAGACCCTGATGTCGCGTGGCCTCGGCCTGTCGAGCTTCGTCTCCGCGGGCAACCGCGCAGATGTCTCCGGCAACGACCTCATGCAGTACTGGGAGGAGGATGTTGCCACCGACGTCCTGCTGCTCTACCTGGAGTCGATCGGCAACCCGCGCAAGTTCAGCCGGATCGCCCGCCGCACGTCGCTGACCAAGCCCATCGTCGCGGTCAAGTCCGGGCGCTCGACCCAAGGCATCCCGCTCGGTCACCGGGTGCGCGCGTCGGCGCTGCCCGCGGCCGCGGTCGACCAGATGTTCCGGCAGTCCGGGGTGATCCAGGTCGAAACCCTCTCGGAGATGTTCGATGTGGCGCAGGTCCTCACCTTCCAGCCGCTGCCCTGCGGTCGACGGGTCGCGGTGCTCGGCAACAGCGACGCCCTCGGTGTGCTGGCCGCGGACGCCTGCGCCACCTGGGGGCTGGAGCTGGTCGGCGATCCGATCTACTTCCCGCCGGGGGCGGCCACCGACGCGTACGCCTGCACCCTGGCGGCCGTGATCGACGACCCGGCGGTCGACTCGGTCGTCACGATGTTCATCCCGCGAGTGGGCTCCACCGGCGAGTCGATCGCTCGCACGCTTGGCGCGGTCGTCGGCCGGACCTCGAAGCCGGTCGTCGCGACGCTGCTGGCCGTGGAGGGCACCTCCCCGTTCCTGCGCAAGCTCAGCCCGGACGGGGTGCCGGTCATCGGTTCGGTGCCGACATTCGGGTCCGTCGAGGACGCAGTGCGTGCCCTGGCGCGGGCCACCGAGTACGCGCTGTGGCGCGACCGGCCGCGCGGCTCGGTCCCCGAACTGCCCGACGTCGACCCGGCGGCGGCCCGCATCGTCGTCGAGGAGGCGCTCCTTGCCGCGGAGCCAGCCGACGAGTCGGCACCGGAAGGGTCCGTCACCCACGACCCCGAAGCGGTCGCCGCCGTGCTGGCCGCATACGGGATTGACGTCTGGCCCACGCTGCCCGGCTCGACCCCCGGCAAGGCGGTCGACTCGGCCGAGCTGCTCGGATATCCCGTGGTGCTCAAGGCGGTCTCCGCCCCGTTGCGGCTGCGTTCCGATCTCGGCGCCGTCCGATTCGACTTGCGGACTCCCGATGCGGTGCACGCCGCCTGGGCAGCGATGGTCGCGACATTCGGTGACGGCGTGGTCGATGACCTGGTGGTGCAGCGGATGGCGGGGCCTGGCGTGAGCTGCGAGATCGCCAGCGTGGAGGACGCCCTCTTCGGCCCAGTGGTTTCCTTCGGTCTGGGTGGGGTGACCAGCGAGCTGGTGGGCGACCGCGGCTACCGCATCCCGCCGCTGACCGACGTCGACGCAGCCGAGCTCGTGAAGGCGCCGAAGGCGTCGCCGCTGCTGTTCGGATATCGCGGCACGGGCACGCTGGACGTCGGGGCGCTCGAGGACTTGTTGCTGCGGGTCTCCCGGCTCTCGGACGACCTCCCGGAAATGGCCCGGCTCTTCCTCAACCCGATCGTCGTCTCACACCGGGGGGCCGTGGTGCTCTCGGCCTCCGCGAGGGTCGCCCTGCCGCTGGCCCGCACGGACGCCGGCGGCCGCCGACTGACCTGACAGACTGACCTCATGCCTGGCGCCCCGACCGTCGACGCTGTCCTGCGCGCTGCGATCGACCGCAGCGGCTACTACCCCGAGCTGGTGGCCGACGCGCTGCATACGGCGCTGGCGGGTGAGTCGGTGCGTTCGTTCGTCGTGCACCACGAGGCGACCTTCGACCGGGACGAGCTGCGCCGCCACGTCAGCGTGCTGGCGCTCACGCCGACCCGGCTCGTGGTGGCCCATACCGACGAGCATCCCGCCGACGACTCCTGTCCTTCGCCGTATGCGACCACGACCACCGAGGTCGTGCCGGTGAGCCGGGTCGGCTCGGTGGTCGTCAACCGGGTGGTCGCCGAACCTGCGGGACACGCCGCCGGCGCGGTGCCACGTGAGGTGGTGCTGACCGTCGGCTGGGGTGCGGTCAGCCGGCTGGAGCTCGAGCCCGCAACCTGCGGGGACCCCGAGTGCGACGCCGACCACGGCTACTCGGGCAGCGCGACATCCGACGACTTCACCATTCGGGTGAGCGCCGCCGCCGACGGCGAGCCGGTCGTGCGCCAGGTGCTCGACTTCGCGCGCGAGCTGTCCGTAGCAACGGCATCGTTCGCAATGCGTTGACCCCGCTGGCGGCACTCATCCCGTCCGTCCTCGCAATCTTCGGCCTGCCGGGCGAGCGCGACGACCTCGGGCTCGCGGACCGCCTCGATGGTGTCCGCCGATGCGCCATCGTGCTGATCGACGGTCTGGGCTACCGGCAGCTGCGCGAGCGGCCCGAGCTCGCGCCGTTCCTGACGTCGCTGCTCACCGAGCTCGACGTGCTCACCGCCGGGTTCCCATCGACGACCGCGTCGAGCCTGGGGTCGCTCGGCACCGGCCTGATGCCCGGAGCTCACGGCCTGCTCGGGTACCAGGTGCTCGACCCGGCGCGTGACGTCGTCGTTAACGAGCTCAAGTGGGATCCCGAGCTCGACCCGCGCGTCTGGCAGCCGCGGCGCACGGTCTTCGAGCGGGCGGTCGCGGCCGGGCTGGCCGTGACCCGCGTCGGACCCGGGGAGTTCGACGGCTCAGGGCTCACCGACGCGGCATTGCGCGGCGGTCGCTACGTCGCAGCCGACGGGCTGCGGCAGACCATGGCAGCCACCATGGACGCGTTGTCGGAGGCATCGCTGGTGTATGCGTACTGGTCGGCCGTTGACATCAACGGCCACCTGTTCGGCGTCGCGTCAACGCAGTGGCGCAAGCACGTGGCCAGGGTCGACTCGGCGCTGGCAGCGGTCGCCGCCCGTCTGCCCGCTGAAACCGCCGTGCTCGTCACGGCTGACCACGGCATGGTGAACGTGCTCGACAAGGTCGACGTCGACGAGGTTGCCGAGCTGCGGATGGGGGTCCGCCACCTCGCTGGCGAGCCGCGCGCCCGCTACATCGTCGTCGAACCCGGCGCAGTGGACGACGTCACGGCGACGTGGACGGCGGTGCTCGGCGACGACTTCCGCGTGGTCCTCACGGAGGAGGCGGTCGCTGCCGGGTGGTTTGGCCCGACACCGACCGCGCACGCGGCCCGCATCGGCGACATCGTCGTCGTGCCGACCGGCCTGGGCGCAGTGGTGGCGAGCCTCGCCGAGCCGTTGGAGAGCAGCCTGGTCGGCTATCACGGTGCGATGAGCGCGGCGGAGCTGGAGGTTCCGCTCGTGGTGATCCGCGCTCGCGGCGGTTGAACCGTGCAATCGCCGTATCGTGCCGCGCATGGCGGAGCTGGTCTTCTTCACCGGGACGATGGACTGCGGCAAGTCCACCCTGGCTCTGCAGACCGATCACAACCGTCGAGCTCGCGGCCTGTCCGGTCTGCTGTTCACGTCGCGGGACCGCGCCGGCAGCGGCCTGATGTCCAGCCGGCTCGGGCTCGAGGTCGCCGCCTTCGAGGTAGACGCGGCGACCGACTTCTGGGGCTCCGTGGTGTCGACGTTGCAGGCCGGTGGCCGGGTGGACTACCTGATCTGTGACGAGGCCCAGTTCCTCGAGCCCGAGCAGGTCGACGACCTGGCCCGGATCGTGGACGACCTCGACGTCGACGTCTACGCCTTCGGGATCATGACCGACTTCCAGACCCGGCTGTTCCCCGGCTCGCGCCGCCTGCTCGAGCTGGCCGACCAGGTGCGTGCGCTCCAGGTCGAGGCGCTGTGCTGGTGCGGCGCGCGCGCCACGCACAACGCCCGCACGCAGGCCGGCGTGATGGTGACCGAGGGCGTGCAGGTTGTCGTCGGTGACGTGCACCCCGGGGCCGCCGGCGAGGTCGGGTACGAGGTGCTGTGCCGCCGGCACTACCGACGTCGCATGACGGCCGCGATCGCACACGCGGCGGCACTGTCGCCGGACGTGCTGCCCTTCGCTTCGCCGTGATCGGTCGGTGACTTGGGTGTCCGACTCGTTGATCACCGTCCACGACCTGCATGTGCTGCTGGCCCAGGACAACCTGGTTCTGCTCGATGTCCGCTGGCGGCTGCAGGGGCCGCCCGGGCGCGAGTCGTATGCGGCCGGACATCTGCCGCGGGCCGTCTTCGTCGACCTCGACGCCGTCCTGGCCGGGCCGGCCGGGGACGGCGGCCGTCACCCGCTGCCGGACCCGGCCGATTTCGAGGCCGCGATGCGTCATGCCGGCGTGCGGTCGACATCGCGGGTCGTGGCCTACGACGACGGCGACCTCGTCCCCGCGGCCCGGGCCTGGTGGTTGCTGCGCTGGTCCGGCCATGACGCGGTGCAGGTGCTGGACGGCGGGTACGCGGCCTGGACCGGGGCCGGGCTGCCGACCACACAGGAGGTGTTCGACCCGACGCCGGGTGACGTGGTGGTGGCTCCCGGCGCCATGCCGGTCGTGGACGCCGACGATGCGGCGCGGCTGGCCACAGAAGGCGTCCTGGTGGATGCCCGGCTGCCGGCGCGATTCCGTGGCGAGGCCGAACCCATTGACCCGGTGGCCGGTCGCATACCGGGCGCGGTGAACGTGCCGGCGCCGACCCTGCTGGGTGAGGACCGTCGGATGCTGGCGCCTACGACGTTGCGCGAGGTTTACGCGAACGTGGGTGTCAGCCCGGACACCAGCGTCGGCGCCTACTGCGGATCGGGCGTCACGGCGGCGCAGACGGTCCTGGCGCTGGACCAACTGGGGATCCGAGCGGCGTTGTACGCGGGCTCATGGAGTCACTGGATCCGCGACGCCTCTCGACCGGTCGAGACGGGCTGAGGGTGAGGGCTCCCAACAATGGTTACGACGCTTGGGCGTCGTGATCGGCTCAGAATGGACGCCGACGCGTCGTAAGGATCTTGGTGGGTTGGCGACGGTTCAGTCGGACGAGCGTCGGCTGCCGAAGACGATGTCGTCCCAGGACGGGACGCTGGCCCGCCCCTTCTTGCGGGCGGACGCGGCTTGGGCGGAAGGTTCCGGTTCCCCGACGGGCTCGCTCGCCTCCGGACGCTCCAACGGGATGGTGTCCTGCCGATCGCTCTCGTCGCCGGACTCGACCGCCGCCTCCTCCTCGTCCGGGGCCGGCCTGCGACCGAACGGCACCACCTGGTCGCGGCTCTCCTCGGCGATCAGCCACCGGGCCTCGTCGTCATCCGGCATCAGGTACCGACCGACGGAGTCGTACTGCCACAGCGCATGGCGCGGTCGGTTGGAGGTGACGTAGTCCAGCCGCACCGCCCATTTGCCGTCGTCGCGCCGCCAGGCGTCCCATTCCAGGGACGCCGGGTCCACGCCGCGCTCGGCGAGCCGCTCCGTCACCAGCGAGCCGAGGGACGGCTGGTCGGCGCCGCCGCCGCGGCGCGCCGCAGTGGCCATCGCCGTGTTCAGCACGTGGACCCGTTCGCCGAGCACCGGCCGGGCATACCGTTCGACGCGCTCGACGCTGAGGCCGAAGGCTTCGGCCACGTCCTGCACGCTGCCACCCGCCCTGATCGCGGACTGGATGTCGCGCGGGCTGGGCTCATGGTTCATGTTGATCTCCAGCTGTCCGAGGCGGGTGCGGTCGAGACGGACGGCGGCACGAAGGCGGTCGTCGAGCGGCACCGCGAAGCGCGCACCGTCGGCGTTGACGAGGACGACTCGGGCGCCGTCATCGCTCACGCCAACCAGCCGCAGCTCCTGCACCGGCTTCCTCCTCGCCATGCCCTGCACCAGTCCGGGCGGAACGCGGGCGAGCCTACGCCGGGAGGGCTCGGCCGTGTGCAGAGTCGGCGGCGCGCCGCAGGCTCGGCTGCGCGAGCAACGCCATCGCAGCCGCCGCCGCGGAGAAGCCAACCGTGACCCAGAACGCGGCCGAGGCGCCGGACGCGTCGACGATCGGCCCGGACAGCGACGCACCGGCTGCGACTCCGGCCGCGATCCCAGTCGTCTCCCAGGTCAGTCCTTCGGTGAGCATGCTGGCGGGGACCAGCTCCTCGACCAGGGCGATGCCCGCGATCAGTGTGGGTGAGATCGCGAATCCGGCCACGAAGATCAAGGCGGTCAGCACCGCGATGCTGTCCGCGAACGGCAGCGGAACGGCGACGATCATCATCGCGGTGCAGCCGAGGACGTACTGCACGCGCAGGGGTGCTCTCGGGTGGATCACCCCGTATGCGAGCCCGGCCAGCATGCTGCCCGCGGCATACACAGCGAGCACCAGACCTGCGGCTCCGAGCTGGCCGAGCTCGTCAGCGAAGGCGACCACGGTGATCTCGACCGAGCCGAAGATGCCGCCGAGCGCGAACGCCACGAGTACACACATCGGCATGCCGGTCTGCCGCAGCGCCGAGCCGGCATGCGTGGCGTGCCGTTGGGGCTGCGGCTCGGTGCGCCGTTGGGCCAGCAGCAAGAGCGTGCCCACGCTGACGATGAGGGCCGTGGCGAGCAGAGCCCAATCCGCACCCACGGTGACAGCGAGCACGGCCACCAGCGGCGGACCGGTAATGAAGATCAGCTCGTCGACAACAGCCTCGAGTGAGTACGCGGTGCGCAGCCGGTCGGTGCCACTGAACAGCACGGCCCAGCGGGCACGGACGAACGACCCGATCGCCGGCTGGAAGGCGCCGGCCACCGCCGCGGTCACGAACAGGAGGACGGCCGGCGCAGTGGCTTCGGCGGCCACCACGAGCCCGACCAGCCCGGCCACGTGCAGCACGAGGGATGGCAGGCCGACCCGGCGTTGCCCGAATCGGTCGACGAACCGGGCGATCAACGGGCCGCCCGCCGCGGCCGCGACTGCCAGCGTCGCGGCCACCGCCCCGGCCAGCCCGTAGGAGCCGGTGGCGTTCTCGACCAGGAGCACGGTGCCGATGCCGAGCATCGAGATCGGCAGGCGAGCGACGAACCCAGCCGCCGAGAAGCGCCATGCACGCGGCGCGCGCAGCACGGCCACGTAGGGGTTGGTCATGACAAGGACGCTAAGGGGAGAGGATGACGCGGTGAGCCAAGGTCGCTACGACGCGGTGCTGCTCGTCTCATTTGGGGGCCCGGAAGGACCGGACGACGTGCTGCCGTTCCTGGAGAACGTCACGCGCGGACGGAGCGTCCCGAGGGAGCGGATCTTGCAGGTCGCCGAGCACTACCTCGCGCGCGGCGGGGTCAGCCCGATCAACGCACACAACCGCGACCTGCTCGCTGCCATCCGCGCGGACTTTGACGAGCACGGTCTCGGTCTGCGGGTGTACTGGGGCAACCGCAACTGGCATCCGTACCTCGCGGACACGCTCCGTGAGATGGCGGACCACGGCATCGTGCATGTGCTCGCCATCGTGACCTCCGCCTACTCGTCGTACTCGGGGTGCCGGCAGTACCGCGAGGACCTGGCTGCCGCGCGGGCCCAGGTCGGCCGGCGCGCGCCGACCGTCGACAAGGTGCGGCCGTTCTTCGACCATCCGGGTCTCGCGGGGTGTTTCGTCGACACGACGGTTGCGGCCCTGGGCCGGCTCGATGACACCATCCGCGACGACGCCCGCGTGCTGTTCAGCACGCACTCGCTGCCGTTGTCCATGGCCGAGACGAGCGGACCCGGCGGCGGCGCATACGTGGCGCAGCACCGCGCGGTGGCTGATGCGGTCGCGCGCGGCGTGGCCCAGCGGACCGGGCGCGCGTACGAATGGGACCTGGTCTTCCAGTCCCGCTCGGGAACGCCCTCGCAACCGTGGCTTGAGCCGGACGTGTCGGACCATCTTCGGGTTCTGGCGGACAAGGGGGTGCCGGGCGTGGTCGTTGTGCCGATCGGGTTCGTGTCGGACCACATTGAGGTTGTGCACGACCTGGACAGCGAGGCGGCCGCGGTGGCCTCGCAGATCGGCCTACCGTTCGTTCGCGCTGCGACCCCGGGCGTGCATCCCATGTTCGTCGCGATGGTGCGCGACCTGGTGCTCCAACGCGTCGAGGGCAGGCCGGATGCCTGGTCCTGCTGCCAGCCACATTGCTGCCCGAACCCACGGGCACCGCAGCCGGTTGTGGCTCAGTGCTGAGCGGCGCCGTCGACCCAGCCGAGTTGGTCGCACTCGCCGAACGGGTCGCCCGCTCGGCTGGTGCGTTGCTCCTGCAACGACCGACCGATCTCGGCGTCTCGACGAAGTCGAGCCCCACTGATGTCGTCACGGTCATGGACCGGGCCTCCGAGCGATTGCTGGTCGACGGCCTGCTCGAGGCCCGCCCGGACGACGGGATCCTCGGCGAGGAGGGCGGCGAGCGTTCCGGCGCGTCGGGCGTGCGTTGGCTGCTCGACCCCATCGACGGCACGGTCAACTACCTGTACGGGTTGCGGGAGTGGACCGTCTCGGTCGCGGCCGAGGCCGATGGGGAGGTCGTCGCCGGCGTCGTGCACGCCCCCGCACTCGGCGATACGTATGCGGCCACCCTGGGCGGCGGCGCAAGGTGGAACGGAGATCCGACCGGCGTCGGGAGCGCCCCCGAGCTTGCCCAGACCCTGCTGGCCACCGGGTTCGGGTACGACTCGGCGCAGCGCGCGCGACAGGCCGCGGTCATCGCAGCCGTGCTGCCGCGAGTCCGTGACATCCGGCGGATCGGGGCCGCCTCACTCGACCTTTGCCTGCTCGCCGCCGGCCGGGTCGATGCCTACGTCGAGCAGGGGCTGCAGCCGTGGGACCTGGCGGCGGGCGGGCTGATCGCAAGCGAGGCGGGCGCCCGGGTCGAGGGGCTCCGCGGTGCCCCGGCCGGCGAGGCGCTGGTTATCGCAACCCGACCCGAGCTGTTTGACGCCCTGCACTCCCTGCTCGTCGGCGCGGGAGTGGACACGCTCACCACGGGAGGGACCTCGTGACGAGTCAGGGCCGACCCACCACCGTTGCTGCGCTGGTCACCGGGTGCTCGTCCGGGATCGGGCGCGCGACCGCGCTCGCGCTTCACGACGTCGGGTATGCGGTGTACGCGACTGCGCGGCGCGTCGAGACCCTGCAGGACCTCAACCAGCGCGGCATCCAGACGCTGGCCCTCGACGTGACCGACGAGTCGTCGATGCGGGCGGCAGTCGAGCGGGTGATCGCCGAGCACGACGCCGTCGGGGTCCTCGTCAACAACGCCGGCTACTCGCTGACCAGCACGGTCGAGGAAGCCTCCATGGACGACGTCCGGAAGCAGTTCGAGACCAACGTGTTCGGCTTGGCCCGGATGTGCCAGCTGTCGCTCCCCTCGATGCGGGCCCGGGGCTGGGGGCGCATCGTCAACATCAGCTCGATGGGCGGCCGTATCACCCTGCCCGGTGGGGGCTTCTACCACGCGAGCAAGCACGCGGTGGAGGCCATCAGCGACGCGTTGCGGCTGGAGACTGCGCCGTTCGGCGTCACGGTGTCGGTGATCCAGCCCGGGCCGGTGCAATCGGCGTTCGGCGACACGGCGGTCGCGACGATGGGCCTCGGCGGCTCGCCTGGCCCGTATGCGGACTTCAACAGAGAGCTCGCACAGCGGTACGCGACCGCATACTCCGGCAAATCGGCCGAACGGAATGTGACACCAGAGGCCGTGGCGAGTGCGGTCGTGCGTGCGGCCGGCGACCACCCGCGCCCGCGGTACGCCGTCGGCGTGATCGCCAAGTCGCTCATCACCGGCCGCCGGCTGCTGCCGGATCTGGTGTGGGACCGGGTCGTGCAGGCCATCTGGCCGGGGCCGCGGAAGACGCCGCTCAGCCGATGAGCCGGAGCTGACCCCGGTAGGTCCGGCCGGCTTCGACGTAGCCCGCGACCGAGGAGACGAACGCCCCAGGCTGGACGGCATCCGGCCTGATCCGCGCCGGGACCCCGAGGGCCATTGCCCGGGCCGGGACCTCGGTGCCGTTCGACACCACAGCGCCGGCACCGACCAGTGCGCCCGTGCGTACGACGACGCGGTGCAGGACGACGGATCCCGAGCCGACGAGGCAGCCGTCCTCGATCGTGCAGCCCTCGAGGTGCGCGTTGTGCCCGACGACACAGTCGGATCCGATGATGGTCGGCAGGTCGGCGGTGCAGTGGACCACCGTTCCGTCCTGGACGGAGGTGCGCTCGCCGACCCGGATGAGGTTGCGGTCCGCGCGCAGCACCGCAGTTGGCCACACGGTCGAGCCGGCGCCAATCTCGACCTGTCCGATCAGGACCGCGTCGGGATGCACCCAGGCGTCCGGATCGATGTGTGGTTCGTGCTGACCGAGGGCATAGATGGGCACGGAGGTCCTCCGGAATCGACGGCGTGGTCCACACGTTGTGTGTGCGGCATCCTCCAATGCGGCACAATGCCCGACTCGACGGGCACAAACGAGGAGGGTCCCGCGTTGTAGCCCGCGCGAGCGCACGACCGGCCCGGAATCACCCCCCGAACTCCATCCCGGAGGAACGACCTAGATGGCAACCGACTACGACACTCCTCGCAAGACGGATGAAGAGCTTGCGGAGGAGAGCCTCGATGAGCTGAAGGCACGCCGTGCCGACGCCACGTCCGGGGCGATCGACGTCGACGAGGCGGAGCTCGCCGAGTCGCTCGAGCTCCCCGGCGCCGACCTGTCGAACGAGGAGCTCTCGGTCCGAGTGCTCCCGCGGCAGGCGGACGAGTTCACCTGCTCCCGCTGCTTCCTCGTCCACCACCGAAGCCAGCTGGCCAAGGAGGTCCAGGGCCAGCCCGTCTGCGCCGACTGCGCGTGACGAACTCGATGCGCATCTCCGAACCCGAGGGGGAGCCCACGCCGTCGGACCGGCCGAGCGCCGGCGAGCTGCTGGCGCGGTACTCCGTCGGCGAACAGGAGCAAACGCGCTCGGCGGGTGAGCGTGGCAAGCTCGCCGCGCAGCTGACGGCCGCGCTCGCACGCAGTGCGCAGGCCGCCGGGGCGGGCGCGGTGGCGACCGGTCGCTGGCTCGGCGACCTGCTCATCGAGGCCGCCCCGCACATTCCGGTTCGGGACCTCGAGACCCTGCAACGCCATCACCGTGGGCTGCACGGTGACCTGCTGGCGGACGCCCTGGTCCGCAACGCCGCCCGGGCGACAGCCGCCGTGGGAGTCGCGGGAGGTGCCTTGTCCGCGGTCAAGTGGACCGCGCCCATGACCATGCTCACGTTCCCGATCCAGCTCGCCGTCCAGACCCTCGCCGTCGCCGCAATCGAGGTCAAGCTGGTCGCCGAGCTGCACGAGGCGTATGCCGTGCCGGTGGCGGGCACCGGGTCGCAGCGCGGTGCCGCATACGTCATGGCCTGGGCGAACCGGCGCGGGGTGAACCCGGCCCAGCCGGCGTCCCTCCTGACCGTCGTCGGCCCGGTCGCGCGGCAACAGGTAGGCCGCCGGGTCGCTGCCCGGGCCGGCCTGAACATCGGCACGCTGGCCCCGATGATGGCGGGTGCGGCCATCGGGGGCCGGAGCAACTACCGGCAGACGCAGAAGCTCAGCGACGCACTCCGTGGGGACCTGCGGCGGCGGGCGCCCTTGACCGGGGGCTTGACCGGCCGTGTGGTCAATCGGCTCCTGGACCCGCGCCGGCGCCGCGGGTCTACGCAGCCCCCGGCTTAGCCCACCTCCGCGCGGCTGCGCGGTTCAGGCCGAGCTTGGTGACCCCAGCAACCACACCGGTCGTCGCGGCGAACGCCGCCGCCTCCTTCCACGACGTCTCCTGGTCCTCGGGGCTATCCGGCGGGCGCTTACCCGCCGCCGTCACCCACACGAAGTCGACGACCCTCTTTGCGGCCATCGCGCTGACGACGGCGGTCAGAGCCGTGACTATCTGCCATGAACGGTCCCCTCGTGTCCGCGCCACGGACTCCTCCTCTTCGATCGACCAATAGTCGGGTGCGTGAGTGTGCCAGCCCTGGGCCACAGCCTGCCCGATGCTCAGGATCCTGAACCGCCACTCTGTCCACGTTCGGCATTCCGCGCCTCGATCAGCGCCTCGGCGAGCTGGTCCGGATGACGGGTTGTCACGTACCAGTACGGTGTCGGGTCGACCCGGTCGACCAGATCGACCCGGACGGCTGTCGGCACCCAACCCTTGAGGTACAGGAACGCGCGGGGGTCCGCGTCCCGCCCGCGCAACCGAGCGGCAGCGTCGCTGTCCAAGGCGCGCACGAGGCCAACCGAGGTGATCGGGAGGTGAGCCCGGCCCGCGACCAGCCGGCTGCGATCGACGCGTACGTGACCGGCCTCGGCGACCAGCACGCCGACCCCGACCGCCGCGGCCAGCGCGAACACCGTCCAACCGACCGGTGCGCCGAGGTAGGCGCCGAAGGCGATCCCGAGAGTCGACGCAAGCACGAAGGCCACGCACCAGACCCACATCGGGACGATCAGCCGCTCGTCATACACCACGTGGCTTCCAGGGGTCACACCCTGAGCCTGTCAGGCGGTTCATGCTCCCGGCGTAGGGTCGCGTCCGTGACTGCCACCGCCGACGTATCGATGCCGCTACGGCACCCCGATGCGCCTGCTCCCGGGACGCAGATCCCGTCGCACTACGCGTTCTGCTTCGGTTGCGGCGTGGATCACAGCACCGGCCTGCACCTGCAGGTCACGGCCGGCGAGGGTTTGACGCTGACAGCACAGTTCACGGTCACCGAGCACCATCAGGGCGCACCCGGGCTGGCACATGGCGGCCTGCTCAGCGCTGCCTTCGACGAGTCCATGGGGGCGCTCAACTGGCTGATCCACGTCCCCGCGGTGACCGGGCGGCTCGAGATCGACTTCCGCCGACCGGTTCCGGTTGACCGCACTCTCTCCATCACGGCCAAGGTCACGGGGCGGAGCGGGCGGAAGGTGTTCGCCACCGCAGAAGGCCGGCTCGACTCCCCGGATGGACCGCTCGCGGTCACCGCTGCCGCGACGTTCATCGCGGTCGGCCTCGAGCATTTCCGGTCGCACGGCCGGCCGGAGGATGTCGCCAAGGCCGTCGCCAACGCCAAGACGCGCGCGGTCGCTCGCGAGTTCGAGGTCAACCCGTGAACTATGGCTTGGTCGACGTGCTGATCACGCGGGTCCAGGCGGGGGCTCGGTTGCCGGCGTATGCGCACGCAGGCGACGCCGGCGCCGACCTGCATACCACCGTCGGATGCGTCCTCGCGCCGAGCGAACGCGCCTTGCTGCCGACCGGGGTGGCGATCGCGCTGCCGTCGGGGTATGCCGCCTTCGTGCACCCGCGGTCCGGGCTAGCCGTGCGCTACGGGGTCAGCCTGGTGAACGCGCCCGGCACCGTCGACGCCGGCTACCGCGGGGAGATCCAGGTCAGCGTGATCAATCTCGATCCGCGGGAGTCGGTGACCTTCGAGGCCGGTGACCGGATTGCACAACTGGTCATCCAACGAGTCGAGCGTGCCCGGTTCCATGAGGTCGAGCGGTTGCCCGGGTCAGACCGTGGTGCGGGAGGATTCGGGTCGACAGGAGTCAACGACGCAGGCGGAGCGCAGCGGAACCGCGGAGATGACGACCATCAGCCCGGCGTGTCGGTCGGTGCGTCAGCTTCAGAGGGGGAGTGACGGATGTTCCGTCGACGACGGCACGCGGCCGATGACGGCGTCGAGACCGAGCTCGAAGCCGAGCCGGTCGAGATCGAGGCTCCGCAGCCGGGGCAGCCAACCCTTCGGCAACGAGCTGACGGACCTTGGGACTCCGAGGAGGAGGGCCGTCCCGGCGACGACCGGCCGCAGCTCGACCTGGGTGCGCTGCGCATCCCCGGAGCGCCCGGCATGGAGATCCGGGTGGACATCGACCAGGCCAGCCAGCGTCCAGTCGCCGTCAACCTGGTGATGGGCCAGGGCGCGTTGCAGCTGCAGGCATTTGCCGCACCGAGAACGTTGGGTCTGTGGGATGAGATCCGCGAAGAGCTGCAGACCGGTCTGGCTGCAAACAAGGGTTCACCCCGGGAGGTGGACGGCCCGCTCGGCCCAGAGCTCTACGCGACGGTCACGGCCAACGCGCCGGACGGCAAGACCGTGAGCCAGCCGGTGCGGTTCATCGGCGTGGACGGTCCCCGCTGGTTCCTTCGCGGTGTGCTCTCGGGTCGGGCCCTGACCGACCCCGGGCTGGCCAATCGGTTGATCGAGGTGTTCCGCGGCGTGGTGGTCGTCCGTGGCGGGGACGCGATGCCACCCCGTGAGCTGCTGCCGCTGCGCCTCCCGACGCAAGGCCAGCCCGTCGTGGGCGAGCAGCCACCCGAGTCGACGACCGCCGCCGTCGACGACCTCAACCCCTTCGAGCGGGGACCGGAGATCACCGAACGCCGGTAGCCGACACTTCGCCGTACCCTTAGCCGGTGACCGAGTCGAAGGCGGGCCTCCGCGGGCTGTTGAAACGGATCGCCAGCAGCCGCGATGAACACGCGGCCGCCGAGCTGCGTCAGGACGTGGGCATCACGACCGGCGCGACTCCGCTGACGGAGTGTGCCAACGGCACCCGGGTGTCCGTCGCCGGGCGGCTCACCACGGTCACCCTGCGGCCGCGCGCGGGGGTTCCCGCGCTCGAAGCCGAGCTGTTCGACGGCTCCGGTCGGGTTGATGTCGTGTGGCTTGGTCGACGCCGCATCGGCGGCATCGAGCCGGGCCGGCGCATCGTCGTGCACGGGCGGATCACCGACCAGCAGGGGCGGCGCATGATCTTCAACCCGTCGTATGAGCTCAAACCATGAGCGAGGAGCCCAAGTCGCGACCGTCGTGGCAGGACCAGCTCCCGCAAAGCCCCCAGCAGATGAGCGAGATGATGGGCGGGCCGCGCGGCGTCCTCGACGCCGGCATCCCCGGCATCCTGTTCGCGATCGTCTATGGCCTGAACGGCCAGGACCTGGACAGCGCGCTGTGGGCGGCTATCGGGTGCGGAGTCCTGTTGTTCGCCGTGAGCCTCCTGCAGCGGCGCAGCGTGCAGCACAGCATCGGCGGCCTGGTCGGCGTCGGGATCATGGCGTTCGTCGCCTCCCGCACCGGACGGGCCGAGGACTTCTACTTGCCGAGCGTGCTCAAGAACGCCGCCTATGCCAGCGCCTACCTGGTCTCGATCCTGGTGCGCTGGCCGTTGATCGGGGTGCTGCTGGGCTTCGTCCTCGGTGAGGGAACGGCGTGGCGGCAGGACCCGGTGCGCCGGAAGGTCTACACCCAGGCATCCTGGATCTGGGTCGGCGTCTTCGGCCTTCGGGTGGCCGTGCAGCTGCCGCTCTACCTGGCCGGCGCCGTCACCGCGCTCGGCATCGTCAACATCCCGCTCGGCATCCCGTTGTTCGCCGCCGGCGCCTGGCTGACCTGGTTGCTGGTCAAGCGGGTCCCGACGACCAAGCGCGAACCGGCTGACCCGGTGCACGTGTCAGACGATGCGACCCACCCGTGACGCCAAGCTGCTGACAGCTGCGCCAAGTCGGTAAGGCCTCGACCGCCCGGCGGGTCTCTCGAACACCAAGTCGGCATGATCTGCGCCGCCGCGAAGGCGCCGAGGAGTTCCTGAGCCTGTTCCGCAAGCAGGGAGAACGCACGCACCTCCGCGCGCCCCACGGGCCGCTCCGCGGTTGACCCGACCTAGGCGGTCTCCGCGCGGTGGTGCGGGGAGAGCAGGTCCTCCAGGTCCGACTCCCGGTCCGGCGAGCAGACGAACAACAGCTCGTCGCCAGCCTCGAGCGGGTCGTCCCGGCTTGGCGTGATGACCCGGGACGCGCGGATGATCGTGACCAGCGAGGAGTCGCTGGGCCACGGCACGTCGCCGACCCTCGAGCCGGCATACGGCGACGATGCGGGCAGCGTGAGCTCGACAAGGTTCGCGTTGCCCTGACGGAACGTGAAGAGGGTGACCAGGTCGCCGACCGAGACCGCCTCCTCGACGAGCGCGCTGAGCATCCGCGGGGTCGACACGGCGACGTCGACCCCCCACGCGTCGTCGAACAGCCACTCGTTCTTCGGGTGGTTGACCCGGGCCACCACCCGAGGGACGCCGAACTCAGTCTTCGCGAGCAGCGACACCACCAAGTTGACCTTGTCGTCGCCGGTCGCCGCAACCACCACCTGGCAGCGTTGCAACCCGGCCTCCTCCAAGGCGGCCAGCTCGCAGGCATCGGCCAGCATCCACTCGGCGCCGCTGATCGACTCCGGCCGGATGCACGTCGGATCCCTGTCGATGAGGAGCACATCGTGGCCGTTCTCGACCAGTTCCGCGGCGATCGAACGCCCGACATTGCCCGCGCCGGCGATCGCCACCCTCATCGCACGCCTCCAGGCTCAGCGCCCAGGATCGACTCGACCCGACCGACGTCCCGCTCGCGCACGATCAGGTGCAGGAGGTCACCCTCTTGCAGGACCGTCTCGTCACTGGGCAGCACGCCCTCGCCGAACCGGCTGAGGAAAGCCACCCGGACCGGCGACGCCTTCTCGACCTCCCGTAGGGCGCGGCCGATCCAGGCCGGATGGGTATGCACCTCGGCCAACCGGACGGTCCCGCTGGCGTCGGACCACTCGACCGTGGCTCCCTCGGGAAGCAGGCGGCGGAGCATCTGCTCGGTGGTCCAGCGCACGGTCGCAACCGTGGGGATGCCCAGTCGCTGGTAGACCTCGGCCCGCTTCGGGTCGTAGATCCGGGCAACCACATGCTCGACAGCGAAGGTTTCCCGAGCCACCCGCGCGGAAATGATGTTGGAGTTGTCGCCGCTGCTCACCGCGGCGAAGGCCTTGGCCTCTTCGATGCCGGCCTCAATCAGGGCATCGCGATCGAAACCGACACCGGTGATCGTTCGCCCCCCGAAGTGCGTGCCGAGCCGACGGAAGGCGTTCCGGTCCTGATCCACGACGGCGACGCTATGGCTGGAGTCGTCCAGTCGGTGCGCCAACTCAGCCCCCACCCGACCACAGCCCATGATGACGATGTGCACGACATCCAGCCTGCCAGAGATCAAGCGCTCGGTCTCACCCCTAGCATCAGTCAACGTGTCCACGCTTAGTGACGCGACGAAGCGGGTTCTGCTGGGCCGGGCACTGCGCAGCGAGCGGCTGCACGAGACCCTGCTGCCGAAGCGGATCGCCCTGCCGGTCTTCGCCAGCGACGCGCTGTCCTCCAATGCGTACGCGACCCAGGAGATCCTGCTCGTCCTGTCCCTCGGAGGGTTCGCTTACTACAGCACCTACGGTCCATGGGTTGCCGCCGGAGTCGTCCTCATCTACTCCGTCGTCGTCGCGTCGTACCGGCAGAACGTCCATGCATACCCGAGCGGCGGCGGCGACTACGAGGTCGTCACGACCAACCTCGGGCGGCGGGCCGGCGTCTTCGTCGCGAGCGCGCTGATGGTCGACTACACGTTGACGGTCGCGGTCTCGATCGCGGCCGCCGCCGACAACCTCGGCTCCGCCTACGCCTATGTGGACGAGCACGCCGTGGGGGTGTCGGTCGGGCTGATCACCCTGCTCACGGTGATGAACCTTCGCGGCGTCCGCGAGAGCGGGACGCTGTTCGCCATCCCCACATACGGGTTCATGCTCGGCATCTTCGGCATGCTCGGGTATGCGCTCTGGCGGATCGCCCAAGGGGACGTGCTGCGGGCGCCGAGCGCGGACTGGCAGATCGTCCCGGAGGACTCCTTCGCCGGCCTGGCGCTGCTGTTCGTCGTGGCCCGAGCGTTCTCCTCAGGCACGACCGCACTCACCGGGGTCGAGGCGATCAGCAACGGCGTCCCCGCGTTCCAGGAGCCCAAGTCGAAGAACGCGGCGACCACGTTGCTGTTGCTGGGGGTGATCTCGATGACGATGTTCGTCTCGATCACCTGGCTTGCGCTGTACACCGACGTCAAGTACGTCGAGATCCCCGAGGACCTGGTGGGCCTCCCTGAGGGGGCCGTGCAACAGACCGTGATCGCCCAGGTGGCGCAGGCGGTCTTCGGCGGCTCCTCGCTCGGCTTCTACTACGTCTCTTTAGTCACCGCGCTGATCCTCGTGCTCGCGGCGAACACCGCGTTCAACGGATTCCCTGTGCTCGGGTCGATCCTGGCGCGCGACGGGTACCTGCCGCGTCAGCTGCACACCCGCGGCGACCGGCTGGCCTTCAGCAACGGCATCGTCGTCCTGGCGGTGATGGCCGGGCTTCTCATCTGGGCCTTTGACGCCGAGGTCACCCAGCTCATCCAGCTGTACATCATCGGCGTCTTCGTCTCGTTCACGTTCAGCCAGCTCGGCATGATTCGGCACTGGACGCGGTTGCTGCGGACCGAGGGCCGCGTTGAGCAACGTCGGCACATGCTGCGCTCGCGGGTGATCAACTCGATGGGGTTCGTGCTGACCGGGACAGTCCTGGTGATCGTCCTGGTCACGAAGTTCTCCAAGGGGGCCTGGATCGTCTGCATCGCGATGCCGTTCCTGTACTGGCTGATGATGTCCATCCACCGGCACTACGACAAGGTGCGGCAGGAGCTGGTCGTGGACGACGATGAAGCCACAACACTTCCGTCGCGGGTCCACGCGGTGGTCCTGGTTTCCAAGATCCACCGGCCCACAATGCGCGCCCTGGCGTATGCGCGGGCGACCCGACCGACCACGATCGAGGCGGTCACCGTCGACGTCGACCCGGCGGATACGGCGAGCCTGCAGCGCGAGTGGGACCGCCGGGGGATCCCGGTTCCGCTCAAGGTGCTGGACTCGCCTTACCGCGAGGTCACCCGGCCACTCATCGACTACGTCCGCTCGATCCGACGGGAGAGCCCACGCGACGTCGTCATGGTCTACATCCCGGAGTACGTCGTCGGCCGGTGGTGGGAGCAGCTGCTGCACAACCAGAGCGCGTTGCGGCTCAAGGCTCGGCTCCTGTTCACACCGGGGGTGATGGTCGCCTCCGTCCCATGGCAGCTCCGGTCGTCGGAGGGCCTCGAGGACCGTGAGGACTCTCCCGCGCCGGGTGCAATCCGCCGCGGCGAGTTGTGAGCGCGGAGCCGGCGTCCCTCGTCGGAGTCCGGTTCGAGGTGGACGTCGGCAGCGTGGCCCATGGAGGGCACTGCGTCGCCCGGCACGAGGGCCGGGTGGTGTTCGTCCGGCACGCGCTGCCTGGGGAGCGGGCGGTCGTGCAGGTCACCGAGGGGCATGAGGGGTCGCGCTTCCTCCGGGCCGAGGCGGTTTCAGTGGTCACCGCGTCCGACGACCGGGTGGTCCCCCCTTGCCGGTTTGCGCATCCGGGCGGCTGCGGTGGCTGCGACTGGCAGCACGCGTCCATCGCCGCCCAACGTCGTCTGAAGGCCGCGGTCGTCGTCGAGCAGATGCAACGCCTCGGTGGCGTCGATGTCCACGTCGAGGTCGAGGCCGTGCCGGGTGACGTTGATGGGCTGGGCTGGCGGACCCGTGTGCAGTACGCCGTGGACCCGGACGGACACCTCGGCTTCAGGCGGCACCGCTCGCACGACGTCGTGCCCATCGACGAGTGTCTGATCGCCCATCCGCTGGTGCGTTCCTCCGGCGCCACCGCGCATCCCTGGGTCGACCGGCAGTCGGTCGAGGTGCTCGCCTCACCCAGCCATGACCGCGTTCTTGTGCTGCCGCGACCGGCAGCCAAGGCAGACAAGCCAGGGCACGTCATCGAACGCGCGGCTGGTCGCGACTGGCGCGTGAGCGGGTCGGGGTTCTGGCAGGTGCACCCTGGTGCGGCCGACGCGCTCATCGATGCTGTCCTCGGCGCAGTCGACGTCTCGATGGGGGAGTCGGCGGTTGATCTGTACTCCGGGGTCGGCCTGTTCGCGGGTCTGCTCGGCGAGCGGGTCGGGCCGCTTGGGTCGGTGGTGGCGGTGGAGTCGTCGGCCGGCGCCGTGCGGGATGCTCGACGCAACCTGCACGACCAGCCGCAGGTTCGGCTGGTACACGCCCGGGTTGACCGATGGCTCGGCTCCGCCGCCGCGCCGGCGCATACCAATGTTGTCGTCATCGACCCGCCGCGCTCAGGAGCCGGACGTCGCGTGGTCGACGCGGTGGTCGGGCTGACCCCACGCGTCATCGCCTACGTCGCGTGCGACCCGGCGGCGCTCGGTCGCGACACCGCATATCTGCGCGACGCCGGGTATGCGCTGACCTCGTTGCGAGGTTTCGACACGTTCCCCATGACGCACCACGTCGAGTGCGTGGCCGCATACCTGCCGGCCTGATATCTTGATGTCAAGATACTTTGGAAAGCGGCAGGATGGGCCGCGCGGGCGCGGTGATCGACGACGGAGGAGTCAGACGTGAGCAACGTGAACAGCTTCGGAGCCAAGGGCGAGCTCGCGGTCGGCGACACAAGCCACGAGATCTACCGGCTATCGACGGTCGAAGGCGCGGATCGGCTGCCGTACTCGCTCAAGGTGCTCTTGGAGAACCAGCTGCGCACCGAGGACGGCGCGAACATCACCGCCGACCACATCCGGGCGCTCGGTCAGTGGGACCCGACATCGGAGCCGGACACCGAGATCCAGTTCACCCCGGCCCGCGTGATCATGCAGGACTTCACCGGCGTGCCGTGCGTCGTCGACCTCGCGACCATGCGCGAGGCGGTCCAGGACCTCGGTGGCGACGCGGCCCGGGTCAACCCGCTGGCGCCGGCCGAGCTGGTCATCGACCACTCGGTCATCGCCGACTTCTTCGGCCGCCCGGACTCCTTCGAGCGCAACGTCCAGCTCGAGTACGAGCGCAACAAGGAGCGGTACCAGTTCCTGCGGTGGGGGCAGAGCGCCTTCGACGAGTTCAAGGTCGTGCCCCCTGGCACCGGGATCGTGCACCAGGTCAACATCGAGTACCTGGCCCGCGTCGTGATGACCCGCGACGGCAAGGCCTATCCGGACACCCTGGTCGGCACAGACTCGCACACCACCATGGTCAACGGGCTCGGGGTGCTCGGCTGGGGCGTCGGCGGTATCGAGGCGGAGGCCGCGATGCTCGGCCAGCCGGTATCGATGCTCATCCCGCATGTGGTCGGCTTCAAGCTGTCCGGCGAGCTGCCCGAGGGCGCGACCGCGACCGACCTGGTGCTGGTCATCACCGAGATGCTGCGGCACCACGGGGTGGTCGGGAAGTTCGTCGAGTTCTACGGCCCCGGCGTCGGTGCGGTACCGCTCGCGAACCGCGCGACCATCGGCAACATGAGCCCGGAGTACGGCTCGACGTGTGCCATCTTCCCGATCGACGAGGAGACGATCCGCTACCTGCGCTTCACCGGTCGGCCCGACGAGCAGGTCGCGCTGGTCGAGGCATACGCCAAAGAGCAAGGACTGTGGCATGACCCGGCGGCCGAGCCGGTGTACTCCGAGACCACCGAGCTCGACCTGTCCACCGTGGTGCCGTCGATCGCCGGCCCGAAGCGGCCGCAGGACCGGGTGTCGCTGTCCGAGGCCAAGCGGAAGTTCCGCGTCACGATCGGCGACTACGTCGACGACGTCGACGAGGCCGAGCTCGAGTCGTTCCCGGCCTCCGACGCGCCCGCGTCCAACCCGCCGCGCCCGTCGAACCCGGTGCCGGTCACGGTGGACGGTGTCGCGACGTTCGTCGACCACGGGTCGGTGGTCATCGCGTCGATCACGTCGTGCACGAACACGTCCAACCCGTCGGTGATGCTCGGTGCTGCGCTGCTGGCGAAGAAGGCGGTCGAGCGGGGGCTGGTCAGCAAGCCGTGGGTGAAGACGTCGCTTGCGCCCGGCTCTCAGGTGGTCACCGACTACTACGAGCGCTCCGGTCTGGTGCCCTACCTGGACAAGCTCGGGTTCAACCTCGTGGGCTACGGCTGCACCACCTGCATCGGCAACAGCGGGCCGCTGCCCGAAGAGGTCTCGGCTGCCGTGCAGGCCAACGACCTGGCCGTGGTCTCCGTGCTGTCCGGCAACCGCAACTTCGAGGGTCGGATCAACCCGGACGTCAAGATGAACTATCTGGCCTCGCCGCCGCTCGTCGTCGCATACGCGATCGCCGGGACCATGGACTTCGACTTCGCGACCGACCCGCTCGGTCACGACGAGGCCGGCGAACCGGTGTACCTGCGCGACATCTGGCCGTCGCCCGCCGAGATCGAGTCGACGATCGCTGACTCGATCGGCTCCGACATGTTCACCCAGCGGTATGCGGACGTATTCGCCGGCGACGAGCTGTGGGCGGCGCTGCCGACGCCCACCGGAAACACGTTCGAGTGGGAGCCTGACTCGACGTACGTGCGCAGGCCGCCGTACTTCGAGGGCATGCCCGCCCAGCCCGCCCCGGTCGAGGACATCAGCGGTGCGCGCGTGCTCGCCAAGCTCGGTGACTCGGTGACCACGGACCACATCAGTCCGGCTGGCTCGATCAAGGCCGAGTCACCGGCCGGCCGCTACTTGGCTGACCACGGGGTCAGCCCGCGGGACTTCAACTCCTACGGGTCGCGCCGCGGGAACCACGAGGTGATGATTCGCGGCACATTCGCGAACATCCGGCTGCGCAACAAGCTCCTCGACGGCGTCGAGGGCGGGTTCACCCGCGACTTCTCCCGGGACGGCGAGCAGACGACGATCTTCGAGGCGTCGCAGTCGTATGCGACCGCGGGCATCCCGCTTGTCGTGCTTGCCGGCAAGGAGTACGGGTCTGGCTCGTCCCGCGACTGGGCGGCGAAGGGCACCGCCCTGCTCGGTGTACGCGCCGTGATCGCGGAGTCCTACGAACGGATCCACAGGTCGAACCTGATCGGCATGGGCGTGCTGCCGTTGCAGTACCCGCGAGGAAAGACCGCCGCCTCACTCGGCCTGGCAGGCGACGAAGTGTTCTCGGTGACCGGCGTGACGACTCTCAACGACGGTACGACGCCGCAAACCGTGGCAGTGCGGGCGGAGCGGGCTGACGGGTCGGCCGTCGAGTTCGATGCCAGGCTTCGGATCGACACCCCGGGAGAGGCGGACTACTACCGCCACGGTGGCATCATGCAGTTCGTCCTGCGCCAGCTCGCTGCTTCGTGACCCGGTTTGCGGCGGCACATCGTTGTAGCGGGTGACAACGACGACGCCGCCGGGGTGGCCCCGGGAGGTGCGGCCGCCGGACGCACCGGGGTGGGAACTGTCGGCTGTCGCGTGGCTGCTCGACCAGTGCCCGGCTGACTACCGCGGCTACCACGTGCTGCGCCGGCATCCGGTGGTCCTCGCCCGGTTCGCGGCGCGCTACGTCGACGGGGCGCTGGCGGCGAGTCGTACCGCATACGCGACGCTGCGGGCGGACCTGCGGGACCAGGTGGAGGCCGAGGTGCTCGTCGACGCGCTCACCGCCTGCGAGCGGGAGGGTGCCCGGCTGCTGGCGACGCAACGCGCGGTGGGATTGGTCGAGGAGGCGCTGCGCGGCAAGCGGTTCGTCCCTCGGCTTTGATGCCGCCGACTGCCTAGGGTGGCGGTCGTGACACTGGTCGCCGGCATCGACTCCTCGACGCAATCGGTCAAGGTGCTGGTCTGCGATGCCGCGACCGGCGAGGTCATGCGCGAGGGTCGGGCCGAGCACCCCGACGGCACCGAGTGCCCGCCGTCGGCGTGGCGCGACGCGCTGACCGACGCCTCGCACGGACTGCTCGACGACGTCGCGGCCGTCGCCGTCGCCGGCCAGCAGCACGGCATGGTGCTCCTCGACGACCAGGGCGAGGTTGTCCGGCCGGCGTTGTTGTGGAACGACATCAGATCCGCGCAGGCGGCCGACGACCTGATCCGCGAGCTGGGTGGCCCGCAGGCGTGGGCCGACGCGGTCGGGTCGGTGCCGCTTGCCGCGTTCACCGTGACCAAGCTGCGTTGGGTCGCCGACCATGAGCAGGCCGAGGCCGAGCGGGCGGCCAGCGTCGTGCTGCCGCACGACTGGCTGACCTGGCGGCTTGCCGGTGGTACCAACGAGCCGACCACGGACCGCGGTGACGCCTCGGGCACCGGCTATTGGTCGCCGGCAAACGGCGAGTACCGCGATGACCTGGTCGAGCTCGCGTTCGGCCGCCGACTCGAGGTACCTCGGGTCGCGAACCCGGCCGAGATCGTCGGGCAGACGAGCACCGGAGCCGCGATCGCCGCCGGCACGGGGGACAACATGGGTGCGGCGCTCGCCCTCGGGCTGCGCAGCGGCGACATCGCGATCTCCCTCGGCACCTCCGGCACCGTGTTCGCCGTCGCCGACCAGCCGAGCGCTGACGGCTCCGGCCTGGTCGCCGGGTTTGCTGATGCCAACGGTCGGTTCCTCCCGCTCGCCTGCACGCTGAACGCCGCCCGCGTGCTTACCAGCGCGGCGACGATGCTCGCTGTCGACCTCGACCGGCTGAGCGCGTTGGCACTGGATGCGCCCGCTGGCGCGGATGGGCTGGTGCTGCTGCCCTACCTCGACGGCGAGCGCACGCCGAACCTGCCTGACGCCACCGGTCAGCTCGTCGGGCTGACGCGCAGCACGATGACCCCGTCGACCGTCGCGCGGGCCGCGGTCGAAGGCATGCTCTGCGGCCTCGCGGACGCCTACGACGCCGTCCTCGCCACCGGCATCGATCCGCAGCGCGTGCTGCTCATCGGCGGTGCCGCGCGCTCGCCGGCTGTCCAACGGATCGCCTCCGCGGTGCTCGGCCGGCCGGTGACCATTCCCCAACCGGGGGAGTACGTGGCACTGGGCGCCGCGCGACAGGCGGCCTGGGCGATCGGTGGCGATGCAGACCCGCCGCGCTGGCCGGTGCAGACCCTCGCGACAGTGGAATCGGCGCCGACGCTGCACGTCCGCGCGGCATACGCCGAGGCGCGGAGGAGCGCATACAGACTCTGAAGCCGTGACATCCTGGTGTCGGCCGCGTGACGCAATTGTTATCGGCTCCCACGAATTCACCGGCAGTTTACGTTGCGACCAGCATCGCGAATCCATATGTTCGGGCCGACAACAATCTCGGCCGAAGGGTGAGCATGAGCCAAGCGGCACTGGAACCTGCGCCGGAGCACAAGTTCGCGTTCGGCCTGTGGACCATTGGTCATCCTGGTCGCGACCCCTTCGGTGAAGTCGTCCGGCCGCCGATCGACCCGGCAGACTTCGTCCGCGGGCTGGCCGACATCGGCGCGTGGGGAGTGAGTTTCCACGACGACGACCTGCTGCCCTTCGGTGCGTCGGACAGCGAGCGGGGTGCGGTGCTCAAGCGCTTCCGGCACGCGCTCGACGACACCGGCATCGTGGTGTCGATGGCCACCACCAACCTGTTCTGGCACCCGGTGTTCAAGGACGGCGCGTTCACGGCCAGCGACCCGGTGATCCGGCGGTACGCGATCCAGAAAGTGATGCGAAACCTGGATCTCGCAGCCGAGCTCGGTGCCGAAACCTATGTGTTCTGGGGCGGACGCGAAGGCGTCGAGGCCATGGCCGCGAAGAACCCCGCGGACGCGCTCGACCGGTACAAGGAAGCCCTCGACTTCCTGATGGGCTATTGCATCGACCAGGGGTACCCGATGCGGTTCGCTCTCGAGCCAAAGCCGAACGAGCCCCGAGGCGACACCTTCCTGCCGACGCTGGGGCACTGCCTCGCGTTCATCGACTCCCTCGAGCACAGCGAACGCGTGGGGCTGAACCCCGAGGTCGCGCACGAGACCATGGCCGGGCTGTCGTTCTACCAGGGCGTGGCGCAGGCGTTGTGGCACGGCAAGCTGTTCCACATCGACCTGAACGCGCAGAAGATCGGCCGTTACGACCAAGACCTGCGCTTCGGCTCCGAGGGCATCAAGGACGCGTTCTTCCTGGTCCGGCTGCTCGAGTCAGGTGCCTACAACGGTCCCCGACACTTCGACGCCCGGCCCTACCGGGTCGAGCACGGCGAGGGCATCTGGGACTTCGCCCGCGGCTGCATGCGGACCTACCTTGCGCTGGCGGAGAAGGCTCGCGCCTTCGACGCCGACCCGTTGGTCCGGAAGGCGATGGCTGACTCCGGCGTGTTCACGCTGGGTGAGCCGGCGGTCGGCGCATACAGCCGGGAAGCGGCGCAGCGTGTGCGGGAGGAGGTGTTCGACCTCGAGTCGCTCGCGAACCGGGGCTACCGCAACGAGCGGCTCGACCAGCTCGTCATCGACCGGATCCTCGGTCTGTAGACATCAGATTCTCGGGCGCCACAGGAAGGAAGATCGGAATGCGGATGCGCAAAGGAAGCGCGATCGTCGCGCTCATCGCGGCAGCCTCGTTGGTGCTGGCCGGCTGCGGGGGCGACGATGACGACGACAGCAGTGGCGACAGCGGGACGTCCGAGGAACAGACCGGCTCGGTAGGCGTCATTCTGCCGGACGCGGCCTCGTCGTCGCGTTGGGAGACGAACGACC
>JBEVHX010000054.1:0-5018 GCA_040510995.1 Candidatus Nanopelagicales bacterium | reverse complement strand
GGCAGGTCGAGGTCGATGCCGTCGACCGCGACGACGTCTCCGAACGACTTGGTCAGCGCGAGGAGCTGCAGCGCCCCGCCGGTCAACTGTCACCCGCCACGGCCGCGAGACGCGCGAAGTTGGCGACCAGCCGGTCGACGTCGTCGTCGGTGTGCTGCACCGAAAGCAGCCACTGCTCGACCTTGCCCCACGGGGGGAGGAAGACGCCGCCGTTGTGCTGGAGCAGCCAGTGCGCCTGGCCCCACCGGTCGTCGACCTGCAGGAAGTCGCGGTAGTTGCGCACGGGCCTGTCGGTGAACGCGACGCAGCCCTTCGCGCCGAGGCTGACCACGTGCCACGGCAGGCCGTGCGCCGCGATCGCGTCCTCGAAGCCCTGCCGGGCCCGGGCGGCCAGGGCGTCGAGCCGGGCGTAGCCCGCGTCGTCGAGCACCAGGCTCAGGTTGGCGCGGGCGGCGGCCATCGCCAGCGGGTTGCCGTTGAAGGTGCCGACCTGCTCGTAGCGGCCGTCGCCGATCGCCGACATGACCTCCTCGGTGCCGCCGATCGCGGCGACCGCGATGCCGCCGCCGAGTGCCTTGGCCAGGCAGACGATGTCGGGGACCACGCCGGTCCGGCCGGTGATGCCTGCCGGCCCGGTCGTGAACCCGGTCTTGACCTCGTCGAGGGTGAGGAAGGCGCCGGCCGCGTGCATCCGCTCGCGCAGGCCCGCGAGGTAGCCGTCGTCCGGCGGGATGATCCCGGCGTTCATCATCGCCGGCTCGACGATCATGCCCGCGATCCGGCCCGGGTTCTCGGCGAGCGCCCGGTCGACGGCCGCGAGGTCGTTGAACGGCACGACGACCACCAGGTCCTGGATCGCCTGCGGGATGCCGGTGTTGCCGGGCACCCGGAGCGGCCGGTCGGCGGGCCCGACCTCGTCGGCCTCGGGGAGCACCGAGACCTGCACCGAGTCGTGGTGGCCGTGGTAGCAGCCCTCGACCTTGATGATGAGGTCGCGGCCGGTGAGCGCGCGCATCAGGTGGACGGCGTCCATGGTCGCCTCGGTGCCGGAGTTGGCGAACCGCCACAGCGGGAGCCCGAAGCGGCGCGCGAGCTCCTCGGCCAGCCAGATGGAGTCCTGCGTGGGCTGGGCGAAGTGGGTGCCGCGGGTGACCTGCCGGGAGACCGCCTCGACGATCGCCGGATGACCGTGGCCGGCGATGGAGGCGCCGTACCCGCCGTGCATGTCGACGTACTCGTTGCCGTCGACGTCCCACACGTGGGAGCCGCTGCCGTGGCTCATCCAAACGGCCTGCGGGTCGGCGATCTGCCAGTTCGACGTGGCGCCACCGGCGAGGTGGCGGCTCGCGTCCGCGATCATCGCGGTGCTGCGCGGCTGCCGCCGGACGAAGCTCTCGGACTCGGCCTCGATCAGGTCGTCGACCGCGTCCGATCGGCTGCTGACAGCGGCAGACGTAACCATGTCGAAACCTCCGGAACGAGGGTCGGAGATAGATTGACTGAGTATTCAGTCTATGTGACTGTGAACCAGGCGACAACTCCCATCCAGTGGAGGATGCATGCGGGATCCGCGCGTGTCCCCCCGGTCGCAGCCGAGCCTCGACCGGCGGTCCCTGCTGCGCGCGGCCGCCGTGCTCGGCGTCGGGCTGCCGGCCGTCGCCGTCCTGCTCGAAGCGTGCGGAGCCCCGCCGTTGACAGCGTCTGACCTCAAGTTCGCGTCGCCGGACGACCCGGTCCGCTGGACGATCCAGGACGACAACCAGCCGATCGCGGACGGCCTCCCGCCCGAGGCCGGGCCGCTGCTCATCTACAACTACGCCGACTACGTCGCGCCGGCGGTGGTGAAGTCCTTCGAGAAGGAGTACGGCGTCGAGGTCAAGATCTCGACCTTCAACGACACCGACGAGGCGGTCCAGAAGATCCGCACCGGAGCCGTGCCGTACGACATCTACTTCCCGAGCTACGACCAGATCAGCCGGATGGTCGCGGCGGAGCTGCTGGCGCCGCTCAACCACACGTATCTCGACAACATCCGCAACGTCTGGGACACCTTCCGCAACCCCTGGTACGACCAGGGATGGCAGTTCACGGTGCCGTACAGCGTGTACTCGACCGGCATCGGCTGGCGCTCGGACCAGGTGCCGGACGACATCGCCGCGCTCGCCAACCCGTACGACTCCCTGTGGGACCCGGCGTACTCCGGGATGACCGCGATCATCGACGACTGGCACACCGCGATGGCGATGGTGGGACTGCGCGCGGGCATCACCGACGTCAACACCTCGTCGGCGCGCGACCTGCGGACCATCAGCGACGGCCTGAGCGAGCTCGCCGACACGACCTCGCCCAAGGTGACCGTCTCGATGTACAGCGACCTGCCGAGCGGGCAGCTGGGCATCAGCCAGATGTGGTCGGGCGACGCGGTCAACGCGCAGTACTACCTGCCGAAGGGCGAGTCCGTCGACGTGCTGCGCTACTGGTTCCCCGAGGACGGCAAGGGCCTCGTCGACAACGACCTGATGGTCGTGCTCCGCAACGGGAGGTGCCCCGTCCTCGCGCACCTCTTCCTGCAGCACATGCTCGACGAGAGGAACTCGCTGCGGAACTTCGGCTTCATCGGCTACCAGCCGCCCCAGAAGACGCTCGACACCGACCGGCTCGTCGCCGACGGCTACCTGCCGGAGAACCTCGCGACCGCCGCGGTCAAGGAGGAGTGGTTCGACACGAGCTACCGCCTCCTCGAGCTCGACGTCGCCAACGACCAGGCCTGGCACCAGGTCTGGCAGCAGTTCAAGGCGGGCGGATGAGCCGCACCCGCCCGGGCATCGGCCCGCTGCTCGCGCTGCCCGGCATCGTCTGGCTGGCGCTCTTCTTCGTCGCGCCGCTCTACGTCGTCCTGGCGGTGGTGTTCGGCGGGGTGGACCCGATCTTCCGCACCGCGGTGCCGATCTGGAACCCGTGGTACTGGAACACCACGCAGATGGGCTACGTGCTGAGCCACATCGTGGGGCCGACGGGCTTCTTCGGGCCGGCGCTGCTGCGCACCGCCGTCTACGTCGTCACCGCCAGCGTCCTGTGCCTGCTGATCGCCTTCCCCATCGCCTACTACGTCGCCCGCCTCGCCGGCCGCTGGCGCGGCCTGCTCCTCGCGCTGCTGATCGCGCCCTTCTGGATCAGCTACATGATGCGGATGCTCGCGTGGGTCAACCTGCTGGCCAACGACGGCCTGGTCAACCGGATGATCTCCCTCGGCGGCGTCTTCCCCGGCGACGTCGACTGGCTGTCGGGTCGCTCGTCGGTCGTGGTCCTCGGCCTCGTCTACGGCTACGTGCCCTACATGATCATCCCGCTGTACGCCGGTCTCGACCGGCTGCCGACGTCCCTCATCGAGGGGGCCCGCGACCTCGGCGCGAGCCGGGCCTCGGCGTTCTGGCGGGTGACCCTGCCGATGTGCCGCCCGATCGTGGTCGCGAGCGTGCTGCTCACCTGCCTGCCGATGCTCGGCGACTACTACACCAGCGACCTGCTGTCCGGCTCACCGCAGACGTCGATGGTCGGCAACCTCATCAACGAGACCGTGCTGACCCCGGGCCAGACCGGCCAGGCCGGGGCGTTCGTGCTGATGGTGCTCATCGTCTCGCTGGTGCCGATGCTCTACTACGTCCGCTCCGTCTCGCGCGACGAGGGGGTGTCGGTGTGAGCGGGCGGGCGACCGGCTGGTGGCGGGACCCGTGGCGCAAGCCGCGGATCCTGGTGGCGGTGACGATCGGCTACCTGCTGTGGTCGCTGCTGCCGGTGCTCGTCGCGGTGCTGTTCTCGTTCAACGACGGCAAGTCGCGCACCGTGTGGCAGGGCTTCTCGATGCGCTGGTACTACGGCGACCAGTACCGCTCGGTCTGGTACGACGACAGCCTGCACGCGGCGCTCGTGCAGACGCTGAAGCTCGGCGTCCTCACGACGCTGGTCACCGTGCCGCTCGGCGTGGCGCTGGCGATCGGGCTCGACCGCTGGCACGGCCGGCTGCCGAGCGGCGCCAACGGCATGCTGCTGCTGTCGTTCGTGATCCCCGAGACACTGCTGGCCGTCGCGCTGCTGCTGCTGGTCACCAACGTCGCGCTGCCGTTCACGCTCGGCACCACCGCCCAGGTGGTCGGCCTGGTCACCTTCCAGATCTCCTATCCGGCGATCCTGGTGCGAGCGCGCCTCGCCACGATCGGGTCGCAGTACGAGGAGGCCGCCCAGGACCTCGGCGCCTCGCCGCTCGAGGCGCAGCGCCGGATCATCCTGCCGATGCTGCTGCCGGCCATCCTGGCGAGCGCCGTCCTGGTGTTCGCCGACGTCATCGACGACTTCGTCATCGTCCGCTACCTGTCGGGCGACTCCAGCACGGAGCCGACCTCGGTGAAGATCTACAACACCGCCCGCGCCGCGCCGACGCCGGCGCTCAACGCGCTCGCCACGCTGATGCTCGTCGCCGCGATGCTGGCGGTCGTCCTCGGCTTCCTCGTCTACCGCTGGGTCGGACGCCGGTCCGGCAGCCACGACGGCATCGGCGCCTTCACGGGAGAGACCTGACCCTCCCGCACCCCACCCGCCACTCGTGAAAGGGATCCACCGATGTCGAACAACCTGAGGGGCACCACGGCCCCCCTGCCCGCCGCGGAGGTGGCCCGCTCCTACGCGCCGTTCGCCGACGCTCGGATGCTCCCGCCCGGCGCCTACCTCGACCAGGAGGTCTTCGACTGGGAGCAGGCCAACGTCTTCGGTGGCTGGACCTGCGTCGGCTCCGCGGCCGACCTGCCCGACGTCGGCAGCCAGCGCTCGGTCGAGACCGGAGCCGGCGGCATCCTGCTGGTCCGCGGCGAGGGCGGCACCCTGCGCGCCTTCGCCAACGCCTGCCGGCACCGCTCCCACGAGCTGGTGCCGTGCGGGACGACCCAGACGCGGCGCAGCATCGTCTGCCCCTACCACTCCTGGTCCTACAAGCTCGACGGCAGCCTGCGCAACGCGCCCGGCGG
>JBEVHX010000053.1:0-11229 GCA_040510995.1 Candidatus Nanopelagicales bacterium | reverse complement strand
CCGTCGTCGGCCGCATCTGCGCCCCCGCGACATAGCCCGACCCGTTCCACGTGGGCACCCACAGCACGAGGTCGGCGAAGGACAGGTCGGCCAGCAGCTGCCAGTCGGCGAGCAGCAGGTGCAGGTGATCGAGGTCGTCCGGCGTCAGGTCGGTGTGTCGCCCCACCAGCTCCCGTAGTCCGGGCACACGCTCACTCTAGGTGGGATGGCTGGGAGGATCCGGGGTGTGACGCGCACCAGCGAGCTCTTCGACCGCGACCTCGCGAGCCTGTGGCACCCGTTCACCCAGCACGGCGTCTGGCCGACGGACGAGCCCCTCGTGATCGACCGCGCCGAGGGAGTGTGGCTCTACGACAGCGACGGCCGCCGCTATCTCGACGGGTACTCATCGCTTTGGGTCACGGTGCACGGGCACCGGGTCCGGGAGATCGACGACGCGATCCGCGCCCAGCTCGGGCGCCTCGACCACTCCACGTTCCTGGGCGCCACCCACGAGCCGGGCATCGTGCTGGCCGAGAAGCTGCTCGCCACCGCACCGGCCGGGCTGACCCGAGTGTTCTACGCAGGGGACGGCGCGTCGGCCGTCGAGGCCGCGATCAAGATGGCGTTCCAGTCGCACGCGCAGCGCGGTGCGGTGCGGCCGCTGTATGCGCACGTGGCCGAGGGCTACCACGGGGACACCCTGGGCGCCGTCAGCGTGGGCGGCATCGACCTGTTCCACGCAACGTACCGGCCGATCCTGCTGGACACCCGGATGGTCTCCTCCCCCGGCGTGCTCAAGCAGGGTCAGTCCGGTGCCGATCGTGCGTCCGACGTCGTTGACGAGCTTCGCGCGTTGCTCCAACGCGAGGGCGACCAGGTGTGCGCGGTCGTCGTCGAACCGATGGTCCAGGCGGCCGCCGGGATGCTGACCCACGACCCGTTGTTTCTGCGCGGCGTTCGGGCGCTGTGCGACGAGTTCGGTGCCCTGATGGTGGTCGACGAGGTCGCCACCGGTATCGGCCGGACGGGCCGGATGTGGGCGATCGAGCACGCCGGCGTCTCCCCCGACCTGCTGACCTGCGGCAAGGGCCTGACCGGAGGCGTGCTGCCGCTGTCGGCGGTGCTCGCGACAGAGCTCGTGTACGAGTCGTTCCTCGGCACGCCCGCCTCTGGGCGCACGTTCTTCCACGGCCACACCTACACTGGCAACCCGCTGTGCTGCGCGGCGGCGATCGCGAACCTCGACCTCATCGCGGCCCGAGGCACGGTTGGTCGCGCCGCCGAGATCGGCGAGCGGCTCGGCGAGTGGCTGGCTCCGCTGTCCTCGCATGGGGGTGTCAAGCAGGTTCGGCGGATCGGCACGATGACCGGCATCGAGGTCGTCTCGGTTGGTGAGCGAACCGGGTTCGAGGTCTGCCGTGAGGCGCGGCGGGGCGGCGTGATGATCCGGCCGCTCGGCGACGTCGTTGTGCTGATGCCGCCGTTGGCGATCTCCGACGAGGACTTGCGCCTGCTCGTCGACGTGACGACTGCCGCCGTCCACGCGGTGGCGCGTTGAACGCGCAGCTGGATTGGATCCGCAGCCGGGAGGCCACTCGGCGTTCGGCCGGGCTGCGCCGCACCTTGCGCGCACGCGCGTCTGACGACACGCTGCTCGACCTCGCGTCGAACGACTACCTCGGGCTGGCCCGCCACCCGCGGGTGATCGAGGGCGCCGTCGCCGCGGCGCACACCTGGGGCGTCGGATCCACCGGGTCGCGGCTGGTCACCGGGACGACGGAGCTGCACGAGCTCTTCGAGCAGGAGCTGGCGCGCTTCGTCGGGACCGAGTCGGCGCTGGTGTTCTCCTCGGGCTATCTCGCCAACCTCGGGGCGATCGCCGCGCTGGCCGGGCCGGAGACGCTGGTCGTCTCGGACGCGCAGAACCACGCCTCGATCATCGACGCGTGCCGGCTGTCACGGGCCGAGGTGGTCATCGTTCCCCACGGCGACCACAGCCGGGTCGAGGATGTGCTCCGATCACGCAGCCGGCGGCGTGCGGTCGTCGTGACTGACGCTGTGTTCAGCGTCGACGGTGACGCAGCCCCCCTCGACGCCCTGGTCCACGTGACCGAAGACCAGGATGCGCTGCTCCTCGTCGACGAGGCGCACTCCCTCGGTGTTGTCGGACCCGGCGGGCGAGGAGCCGTGGCTTTGTGGGATGCGGTGCTTTCGCCACATGTCGTCATGACAGCGACGATGTCGAAGGCGCTCGGGTCCCAGGGTGGCGTCGTGCTCGGCAGTCGCGAGGTGACGGCACATCTGGTCGATGCGGCCCGCCCGTTCATCTTCGACACGGCGCTCGCGCCGGCCGCCGTCGGTGGCGCGCTCGCGGCCATGCGCATACTGCTCGAACACCCAGAACTGGCAAGCAGAGCGCGCGAAAATGCGCGACGCCTGCGCAGGATCACGGACGACCTGGGTCTCAGTGGACCCGAGCCGGCCGCGGCAGTGACGTCGGTGCTGATCGGCGCACCAGCGGCCGCGGTTGCTGCGGCAGATCTGTGCGCGGAGTTCGGCGTGCGGGTCGGCTGCTTCCGGCCGCCGTCGGTACCGGACGGCATCTCGCGGCTGCGGCTCACTGCCCGGGCGAACCTGACCGCGGCGGAGTTCGACGTCGCCGAGAAAGCACTGGCCGCGGTGGCTGGCAGCCGCTAGGGCGGTGTTCCGCAGCCCCTCGACGCCACGATCGTGCGAGCAAAGCTCGTTCCCGCAACGATCGCAACCTCGGCCGCGGAACCGAAGGCTCCCCGGCCGGGCCGCATGGCCCCCACGAGGACGGTTGCCACTGCGTCGTGCAATGAGAACCGTCCGCGCAGAGCACAAGGGTCATGTGGCGGCGAGCCCACCACCGTCGACGGCAGTCCGCCGAACGATCCCACCGGGGTCAGCGAACCATCCCGCTCAACCGTCCAGCCGCCGAACCTTGTCGCCCGCGGCATCGAGCTGGTAAAGGTGGCGGCTGTTGCGGTCGAGCGCCGAGTCGATGCTCTCCCCGCCTGGAGCCCCGGCAGTCGCGTCAAGCAGGGTCATGCTCCCGTCCCGACCGATGACGAACGAGGACACCGTTCCGCTGCCGGTGTTGCTCACGTATGCGTAGCGCCCGTCGTCGGTGACGGACACTCAGCAGGCCGCCGTTTCCCCGGCCCCGAGCGGCCGCTGATCGCGTCCACGGAACCGTCGGGGCCGACCGCATACGAGGATGTGGTGCTCGCGCCAGCCGCACCACCGAACGCCTCGCTGACGCCGAGGTGCCCGCGACGGTCGATGTCGAACCCAAACGGCGTCATGCCGACCGACGGACTGCTGACCGGAGTGGCTGCATGGCCGCGCCGGTCGACCGCGAAGGTGTGAATCATGTTCCGAGGCTTGTCGGTGACGACCAGGTGGTCGCCGTTCGGGGTGAACGAGATCTGCGCGGGCCCGGCGCCGGCGAGTGCTTGTGTCGACCCGGGCAGCGGGCTCAGACCATGACGGTTGAGCGTGAAGCCGCCGATGGTTGGTGTCGAGCCCGCGTTGACCGCATACACAACGCCGCGGTGCTCGGTGACGCTGACCGGCATGTCACCGCCGGACTGCACCGTGTTCAGCCGCACGAGGAACGAACCCCGTACCCAGAACGCCGTGATGTCATCCGATCCCGCGTTGACCGCGAGCAGATAGCGACCGTCGTCAGTGAGGGTGAGCGCGCCTTGTGAGCCGAGCCCGCCGCCGGAGCCCATGCCATCGGTCGGGTACTCCGGGCCTTGCGTCAGGGCACCGTCGCGGTCGCGGTGGAGGACGACGACCTCGTTGCCGTCAGCCTCGTTGCTCAGGGCGAAGACGGCACCCGCGGGGATGCTCGCCATCGCCGGGGCCGTCGACGCGACAGCAACCGGAGCGGCCGCGAGCATGAGGGTCGCGGCGAGTCGCGCGACGAGGCGGAGTGGTCGGTTCATGACAGGCCTTTCACGCCGGGGACTTGACGTCGCGACGCTAGGAACGACCTCGATGACGGATCGAGTGCAAGACCCTGACGAACCGAGAACGGGCCGCCGCCCTACGGTTCCGATTGTGAGCGTGCTCGTGGTCACCGGCACCGGTACCGGCGTCGGCAAGACGGTGGTGACCGCGGCACTCGCTGCGCTAGCCGCTGCGCGCGGGGCGACGGTGGCGGTGGCCAAGCCCGCACAGACTGGGGTCGGGCAGCATGAGGAGGGAGACGTCGACGTCGTCAGGCGGCTGGCCGGTGTCGAGGACCTGCACGAGTTCGTGCGGTACCCGGATCCGTTGGCTCCCGCGGCCGCGGCTCGCGTCTCGGCGCTGGCCGCGCTCGACCTGGTTGAAGCCGCCGGCCGCATACGGGAGCTGGCGAGGTCGCACCGCCTGGTCCTGGTCGAAGGCGCCGGCGGACTGCTCGTCCGATACGACGAAGACGGCGGCACGATCGCGGACCTGGCCCGGATGCTGTCGGCACCGGTGCTCGTGGTCGCGCCGCCCACCCTCGGAACCCTCAACCACACAGCGCTCACGCTGGAGACGATGGCCAACCGCGGACTGGCGCTGGCTGGCGTGGTGCTCGGCTGGTGGCCCGAGTCGCCTGACCTCGCGTCGCGCTGCAACATCCGCGATCTCGAGACGTTGGCCGCCCGCCCGCTGTCGGGTGCCCTGCGCGACGGGTGCGGCCAGCTGGACGCTCCGGAGTTCCTCCTCGCGGCCCGCGATGGGCTCGCTCCCGACCTGGGCGGCAGGTTCGATGCGGCAGACTTCCGGCGAACCCACGCACCGGAGGCGACGTGACCGACCTGGCCGAGCAGATCGACATCCTGTCTGTCGCGCGCGAGCAGGTGCTCGGCCGCGGCGTCGGACTCTCGGAGTCTCAGGTCCTCACTGTGCTGGTGCTGCCGGACGATGCGCTGCCCGATCTGCTCGCGCTGGCGCACGACGTACGGATGACGTGGTGCGGCCCGGAGGTCGAGGTCGAGGGCATCGTGTCGGTGAAGACCGGCGGCTGCCCGGAGGACTGCCACTTCTGCTCGCAGTCGGGGCAGTTCTCCTCGCCAGTGCGATCCGCGTGGCTCGACATCCCGTCGCTCGTGCGCGCGGCCGTCGAGACCGCCGCCACAGGTGCGACCGAGTTCTGCATCGTGGCCGCGGTGCGCGGGCCGAACGAACGGCTGATGGCGCAGATGCGCGACGGCGTCGCCGCGATCCACGAAGCGGTGGACATCAACGTGGCGGCGTCTCTCGGCATGCTCACCCAGGCACAGGTCGACGAGCTGGCCGACATGGGAGTGCATCGCTACAACCACAACCTGGAGACTGCCCGTTCGTACTTCCCGGCCGTTGTGACGACGCACACCTGGGAGGAACGCTGGTCGACGCTCACCATGGTGCGTTCGGCGGGCATGGAGGTCTGCTGCGGCGGAATCGTCGGCATGGGCGAGTCGCTCGGGCAGCGCGCAGAGTTTGCAGCGCAGCTCGCCGAGCTCGAGCCCCACGAGGTTCCGCTGAACTTCCTCAACCCGCGACCTGGCACGCCCTTCGGCGACCTCCCGGTGATGTCGGCAACCGATGCGCTGCGCACAATCGCCGCGTTCCGGCTGGCGCTGCCGCGCACGGTCCTGCGGTATGCGGGCGGCCGAGAGATCACGCTGGGCGACCTCGGCACGCGAGAAGGCCTGCTCGGTGGCATCAACGCCGTGATCGTCGGCAACTACCTCACGACGCTGGGCCGGCCGGTGACCGAGGACCTGGAGCTGCTCGACGAGCTGGCGATGCCGATCAGGGCGCTCTCGGACACGCTCTGAGCCAGTCGTCGGCGAGTCCCCGCCCACTCGCCACGGCCGACGGTCCGTGATGGCCCGATCTGACCGCGTCGAGACGACCGCGAATGGAGGCAATGGCCTGTGGCTGGACCGCCCGGCTGGACCGCTCCGCTCGGCGGTCGTGGTGCTGCACGGCGCGGAGGCGCCGGGCCGCGACTACTTCTTGTATGCGCATCTGGCCGAGGTTCTGGCCCCGCGCGGAGTGGTGGTCGTGCGTGACGACCGTCGGCCCAGCGTCGACGGGCGGGACGTGCCGCTGGCGACGCAGGCCGAAGACGCCTTGCGCGCCGTGACCGAGCTGCGGGCTGAGGTCGGTGACGTGCCCGTCGGGCTGTGGGGCTGGAGCCAGGGCGCATGGGCGGCAGCGCTCGCGGCGGCCACGGCGCCCGCCGCGGTCGCATACCTGATCTGCGTCTCGGCGGGCGGAGTGTCACCCGCGGCGCAGATGCGCTTCGGCACCGCCCAGCACCTGCGTGCCCACGGGTACGGCGAAAGCGACGTCGCGGACATGCTGGCCGTCCGGATCGCTGTCGAGGCCAGCCTGCGCGGCGACGGCGATCGTGGCCACACTCAGCGGCTACTCGACGACGCCGCGACTCGGCCCTGGTTCGGGCTCGCCTACCTGCCGCGCGAGGCGCCGACGGCCGGCTCCTGGCCGGACATGGACCACGACCCGGTCTCGGTCCTGCGCCAGGTCCGATGCCCGGCGCTCGCGATCTACGGTGAGACCGATGCCTGGGTGCCGGTCGAGGCGAGCATCGGCGCGTGGCGCGACGCGCCGCTCGCCGACGTGACTGTCGCGCGGCTTGCCGGTGGCGACCACATGCCCACGATCGGCGGCGGCGAGAACGACCCGATCAGCGCCGAGTACACCGCGACGCTGGTCCGGTGGCTGGTCGACCGGGGTTGGGCAGGCGCGGCAGCCGGATAAGTTGCCCGGATGAGCGATTCGGGGCAGGCCACCACGATCGAGGGGCATGGCGGCAACCTGGCCGTGGCGGCAGCGCGACAGCACGGCGTTGAGACCATGTGGACGCTGTCCGGTGCGCACGTCTTTCCGCTGTACGACGGTGCCGTCAAGGCCGACCCGCCAATCCGACTCATCGACGTGCGGCACGAGCAAACCGCGGTCTTCGCCGCCGAGGGCATGGCGAAACTGACCCGCACGCCGGGGCTCGCGGTGCTCACGGCCGGGCCCGGCGTCACCAACGGCGTCTCCGCGGTGACGACCGCGTGGTTCAACGGCTCGCCGGTGGTTGTGCTGGGCGGACGCGCGCCCGCGTTTCGTTGGGGCACCGGAGCGCTGCAGGAGCTCGACCACCCGCCGCTGCTCGCGCCCGTCACCAAGCACGCCGGGACGATCAACGCGGTTGCCGACACTGCCACCGAGGTCGACCGCGCCTTCACGCTCGCGACCAGCCCGCACCGCGGGCCGGTCTTCCTCGACGCCCCGATGGACCAGCTGTTCAGTCGAGCCGAGGTGACCCTGCCGCTGTCGCCGGTCCGCTCGCGCGTCGAGGCCGATCCGGACTCGGTCGCGCAGATCGCTACCCTCATCGGCGACGCCGAGCGGCCCGTCCTGGTCCTCGGATCCGACGTCTGGAGTGACGGCGCCGAGCAGTCAGCACTCGTATGCGCCGAAACGCTGGGCATCCCGGTCGTCGCGAACGGCATGGGGCGGGGGATCGTCCCGGCGGGCCACAAGCTGCTGGCGACCAGGGCGCGCAGCACCGCGCTCAAGCAGGCCGACCTCGTCGTTGTTGTGGGTACCCCGCTCGACTTCCGCCTGGGGTACGGCGTCTTCGGCGACGCCAAGGTCGTGCACATCGCGGACGACGTGCGCCAGCTCGCGGCGCATACGGCGCTCGCGGCGAGCGTGGCCGGCGACCTGACCGCCGTGCTCGACGGCATCCGCGTCGCCTGGGAGGCATTGCCGCGCCACCGCGACCACAGCTCGTGGGCGACCACAGTCGCCGACGAGGCAGCCGCCGCGGTGATGCGGGACCGCGACCTGCTCGACAGCGCCGCGGACCCCATCCACCCGGCGCGGATCTACGGTGAGCTGACTCATCGGTTGGCCGAAAACGCGGTGGTGATCGGCGACGGCGGCGACTTCGTCTCGTTCGCGGGCAAGTACATCGAGCCGCGGCTGCCCGGCGGATGGATGGATCCCGGACCGTACGGCTGCCTCGGCACCGGACTCGGCTATGCGATGGCCGCCCGCGTAGCCCGACCGGACGCGCAGGTCGTGCTGCTCCTCGGCGACGGTGCGGCCGGCTTGTCGCTGATGGACGTCGACACGCTCGTGCGCCACGATTTGCCGGCGGTGATGGTCGTCGGCAACAACGGAGGGTGGGGGCTGGAGAAGCACCCGATGCAGTTCCTCTACGGCTACGACGTCGCGGCGGACCTGCGGCCGTTGACCCGCTACGACAATGTCGTGCGCGCTCTCGGCGGAGCCGGTGAGACGGTCACGGAGCCCGGCGACATCGGCGACGCACTCGACCGCGCCTTTGCCTCTGGCGTCCCCTATCTCGTCAACGTCATCACCGATCCGGCCGTCGCATACCCGAGGTCGACCACGGGTGTCTGACCGGTCATCGGCGATCGTCGTGCGCGATGCCCGACCGGACGAGTGGGACGCGGTCGGCGAGCTGACCGTGCTCTCCTACCTCGATGGTGCGATGCCGGAGGCGGAGACCGACTACGTCGACCAGCTGCGTCGGGCCGACAGCCGTGCGCAGACAGCCATCTTGCTCGTTGCCGAGCTCGACGGGCGGGTCGTCGGTACCGTCACGATCACCCCGGCCGGCTCGCCCTGGTCGGAGATCGCGGTACCCGGCGAGCTCGAGTTCCGGATGCTGGCGGTCGCGTCGTCCGCCCGACGTCGCGGAGTCGCCGAGGCGATGGTTGCCGCCTGCGTCGAGCGGGCCCGGGTGCACGGCGACCAACGCGTGGTGATCTCGGTGCTCGACGACAACGAGCCGGCGCATCAGCTGTACGGCAAGCTCGGCTTCGACCGGGCCCCGGACCGTGACTGGTCACCGGTTCCGGGCGTGAACCTGCTCGCCTACACCTACGACGTCGAGTGGCGCCCCGGTCAATAGCCGCGCGCGGTGTCGACGACCTTCATGATCGGTGGTGCCAACGCCGAGGATCCCGCGCTGCCCGACGGCGATGACGTCGAGCTCTCGCAGCCAGCACAACGACCAGGACAACTGCCCACCGAGACATGGCGCTCGCCAGCGTGGACGTCGGACCGCGTCCAACGGCGCCAACGTTCACGTACGCGCCCAGATGTGCCGCGTCAGGGAACGTTCGCCCTCTCCTCCAACAGCACTCCGGGGGCAGGGGGTGGAGACGCGCCGTGTGGTCGTCAGCGGAATGATCGGCGCAGGGTCGCGATGGTGAGGGCGATCCAGGCCTCAAACGGCCAGCCGCGGTCTTCTACGAAGCCTCGGTGTCCGACAGGCCCGAGTAGCACCAACGCGACGTCGACGAGCTCGTGCCGTTCCACACCGGGGGCCAATCCGTGGCGGTCGACGAGGTGATCGAGGAAGGCGCCGTATCCCTCCTCGCGCAGCTGTTCACCTCGCACCCACAGCGCCACGACGTCCTCATCGGGTTCGACGCCGTCGAAGACCGGTCGCAGCGGCGCCACACGCGCCACAATCTCCCCGACGCCAGCGACCCATAAGCGCAGCGCGTCGTCGAGGTCCTCGGTCGCCTCGGCCTCGCGATGCCAGTCTTGGAGTGGTGGCGGGCCGCCGCCGTCGCCGGTGACCGCTCGCTCGAACACCTCACCGAGCAGCTCGGCCTTCGAGTGGAAAGTGAAGTAGAGGGTTTGCACGGCTACGTCCGCCGCCCGCGCGATGTCCGCCATCGTCGTGCCCGGGTAGCCCGATGCGGTGAAGCAGCCGTGAGCGGCGTCGAGCATGCGACGTCTGGTCGCTGCAGCCTGCTCTTTGCGAGATCGCTTGACATCTGCCACGGGTGGGATTTTACTAGTGATTGCCACTAGAGATGACCACTAGTGACTATTCGAGTGAGCAAGGCGACTCCGCTTCGACAGCCGACAGGAGAGAACAATGACCTCGTCGTCACATCATCCGACCGGCACCGGTACTTCGGTTGGCCCGGGCCTCGATCTGCGGGTGCCGGCCGCGAGCACAGCGGCGTCAATATCGGTGCACGAGGGAACCCTCGCTCCAGGTGACGCGATTCGCGCCCATTGCCACGACGGCGCCGACCAGTTGCTCTACATCCTCGAAGGGGAGGTAGAGGTCACGGTCGGCGATGCCACGTTCGCCGCACGTCGTGGCGACTTCGTGTCGAAGCCCCGGGGGATCGAGCACGGATTCGCCAACCGAGGCGCTGTCCCAGCACGGGTTCTCGAAATCACCTCAGACGACAGCTTCGAGCGTCTCAGCCTTGCTGCGGCTGAGCTCTCCGACCCAGAGACGTTACCGGCCCTCCAGGCCGCACACGGCGTACACCCAGCGCAAGGATGACGTAGCCACGCTCATCGGCACCGGACGCCGGATCTGCCGTAGTCGTCACTCCCGTTACCCCAGTGCACCTTGTCGGCGGTCGGTAGCTGCAGCGGCTCAGTGCCATAGGAAAACACCTCGACGTTTTGGAGCCGACCCTTCGCGACGAAGAGAAAGAGCGCTCCGACGGGCGTGCCGTCGAGTATCGAAAGGCTCAACCGGACTTTCCAGATCGAATGGGCCTACCGGCATGCGTTCACCAGCAACGATGAAAGGTCCGCCGACTGCCCCCTGGCTCGAGTACTACAACACTCGACGCCGCCACAGCGCACTCGGAGGGCTCCCACCCATCAGCCGCTTGTGACCAACGTGTCGGCCGGGCACACCTAGAGCCGGTCGAGGAACCGCTTCCGGTTCACCACAACCCGGGTCACGTGGCCGTGCCCGATCAGGCGACCCGTGTCGTCCGCCGCCGCGAACTCAAAGCGCAGCAAGCGGCCATCGACGCGCTGCAGGGTCGCCAGGACCTCGACATCGGACCCAACAGCCATGGGCGCAATGTGCTCGACATCCACCCGGGTGCCGACGGTCGAGTCGCCCGAAGTGAGCGACCCGGCGATCGCGACCAGCGTGGCCGCTTCGGCGAGCGCGAGCAGTCGCGGTGTCGCGAGCGCCGGGACGTCACCGCTGCCCTGCGCCGCGGCCGTGTCGGCCTCGGTCACCGTGTGCGACACCCGACCCTGTTGCCCGACCTCGAAACCATGGTCGTGCGCCCCTTGGATGGTTCCGTTGCTCATGGTCGTGGTCTCCTCGGCTCCGCTTCGCTACGCCTGCGTCGTCCACTCAGACGCTCATGGTCGTGGTCTCCTCGGCTCCGCTTCGCTACGCCTGCGTCGTCCACTCAGACGCTC
>JBEVHX010000052.1:0-4250 GCA_040510995.1 Candidatus Nanopelagicales bacterium | reverse complement strand
CAGCGGCAGCGGGTCGCGATGGGCCGGGCGATCGTCCGTGAGGCCGATGCGTTCCTGTTTGACGAGCCACTGTCGAACCTCGACGCGAAGCTGCGCGGCCAGATGCGTGGCGAGATCCTGCGGATGCAGCGTCGCCTCGGCATCACGACGGTCTACGTCACCCACGACCAGACCGAGGCCCTGACCCTCGGCGACCGGGTCGCCGTGCTGCGCAAGGGCGTGCTGCAACAGGTCGCGTCGCCACGTGAGCTGTACGAGCAGCCGATCAACCTGTTCGTCGCCGGGTTCATCGGCTCGCCGCCGATGAACTTCCTGCCCGCCGCGGTGCGCGGCGATCAGTTGGAGCTGCCGTTCGTGTCGATCCCGCTGACTCCGGAGCTCAAGGAGAGCATCGGCGACCGGGAGGTGCTCATCGCCGGCCTCCGACCCGGGCACTTCGAGGACGCCGCGCTCATCGAGGGGTCGAAGAAGGACCGGGGTGTCACCTTCACGGTCAAGATCGACATCACGGAATGGCTCGGCAATGAGCAGTACGCCTTCATCCCGTACGAGGCGCCGGCCGACATCGCACACCAGCTGGCCGAGCTCGAGCGCGAACTCGACTCCGAGCAGCTGCGTACGCAGATGGTCGTGTCGCTGGACCCGATGAGTCGAGTCAGGGACGGCGACGACGCAAACCTGTGGGTGGACCCGCGACACATGCACCTGTTCGACCCGCGGACCGGCGAGAACCTGACGCTCGTATCCACGGCCGCCGAACCTTCGGCCGACGGCGCCTCAACCACGGCGACCGGGAGCGCAACCACGTCCCCACCGCCGGAGACGGCCGCGACGCCCTGATCGCGGCAAGCACTCTGGGCCACGGGAGGACGGACAAACTCCAGGGCGCAAGTCCGACACGCTGTGGCAGACTTGCCTCTGGAGAACCCAGTGGTCGGCTACCTGATCCTCGTTGCCATGCTCGTGGGCATCCTGATGATGCCGACGCGTTTGCACACGGCTGTGCGCAGCTGGCTGCACGACGCGTGGACGCGGGTCCGTCCCCGACCGGCCGCCATCGAAGAGTCCGAGCCAACAGCCGCCCAGTCCGCCGAAGTCGACATCCTGCTGTACAGCTTGGAGCTGCGTCGCCTGGCCGAACTGGTCACGCAGGCCCGGATGAGCGACCGCCCGGGCAGAATGGTGCACATCACGGCCACCGTCGCGGCATACGACAGCGTGCTGCTCTCGTGTTGTCGCAGCGCCGGACTGGACGCCCCGGACCGACGTCCGCCGCTGCTCGACGACGAGCGCATGGAGGCCGAGCTCGCGCTGATGACCCACGGCGTCTCCTGGTGAGCACCTGAGCGCGCCGCCGCGCCATCACATCCGCCCAATCTCGGGATGGCTCAACGACCCCAACGGACCGCTGCGCTGGAACGGTCGCTACCACGTGTTCTTCCAGCACAACCCGGCCGGGCCGACGCACGGTGACATCCATTGGGGACATGCCAGCAGCGCCGACCTGCTGACCTGGCGCAACGAGTCGGTCGCGCTGGCGCCGACGCCGGGTGGTCCGGACGAGTTGGGTTGCTGGTCGGGCTGCGTGGTCGTCGACGACGGAATGCCGACGGCGGTCTACACCGGCGTGCGTGACGGCCACCTCGAGCGCGGTGCAATCTGCCTGGCCAGAGCCGACCCCGCTGGCGGCGACCTTGGTCGGTTCGTTGCCGACGGACCGCCGGTGGTCGAGGGGCCGCCCCCGGGGTTCGGCGCGACCGTCTTCCGTGACCCCTTCGTCTTCAGCCGCGACGGGCATCGCTATGCGGTCGTGGGCGCCGGTAGCCCGACCGGACCCGCCGTCCTGCTGTATACGTGTGACGACCTGACCCGTTGGGAGTACGCCGGCGTCCTGCTCGACCACAGCGACGACCTGGCCCGACGGATGGCCCCCGGCGCCGGGTGGGAGTGCCCGCAACTCTTCCCGATCGCGGATCGGTGGGTGCTGCTGCTCTCGCTGTGGACGGACGGACGGCCGGAGCGCGTGGTCGCCCTGGTCGGGGATCTCATCGACGGGACCAGCGCTGGCAGCGGACCCCTCGGACTCCGGTTTCTGGCCACGGACGGCGGGCCAGTGGACCTGGGCGCCGACTTCTACGCCCCGGCCGTCCTGCTGGAGGCGGACCGGGTGCTCATGTGGGGCTGGTCGTGGGAGTCGAACACGCCGGACGCAGTCCTCGACTCAGGTTGGTCCGGTGTGCTGACGCTCCCGCGGGAGATCGACCTCGACCCGAACGGCCGGCTCGCGGTCCGACTGGCTCGCGAGCTCCCGAACCTGCGGGGTCAACGTCTGGCCGCCGGTCGCTGGCTGCTCAGGGAGCACCCTGCCGAGGTCGCGGAGCTTCCGACATCGACGTGGGTGACCGTGCGCTGCCCGGACGATGCCGGATCCACCCGGCTGGTGCTGCGGGAGTCACCAGAGGCTCAGCTGTCGCTCACGATCGACATCGCGGCCGGCACCGTCGTGCTCGACCGCTCGGGATGGGCAACCGCGCCCGCACGGTCCGGCCTAGTCGTTGGGCCGCTCGAGACGAGCAGCGAGCTGCTCATCGAGGTCGTCATCGACGGGACCATCCTCGAGATCTTCGTCCAGAACCGCGTCAGCATCACCGAGCGGATCTACCCGCAGCCGGGCGAGCGACGGACGCTCACGGTCAGCGGTACCGACGGGACCACTCTCGACGTGGAGGCCTGGGGCCTCGGGTGAGACCGAGTGGGGTCAGACCTCCTCGGGAAACACGATGCGAATCTCCGCGGTGGTCTCCACATCCGCCACGCGGTCATAGGTGGGGCGGGCGCCGAGCACGGCCCTTTCATCCGGCTTGTGCGCCAGCACCGAGTCGATGTAATCGCGTGCGGCCTCGTTGAGCGAAACCTCACGCCCGAGCGCCTCTGCCATGAACCAACGGTGCTCGAGCACCTCGTGATAGATCTCGGCCGGTTCGAGCTTGCCGCGCAGCCTGGCCGGCACCATCCGGACCACGGCCTCGAAACACTTCGTCACCCACTCGTGCGCGACGATCTCCTCGTCCTCGCCCTGCTGGTCCGTGGCGGCCGCATACGCATCGAGGTCGTTGAGCAGCCTCCTCGCCTGGTTCTCCTCGACGTCGAGGCCGGTGAGCCGCAGCAGCCGTCGCGAATGATGACCAGCATCGACGACCTTGGGTTGGAGGCGGACCTGCCGACCGTGCCAGTCAGTGGTGATGTCGAGCTCAGCCACGTCGAATCCGAGGTCGTTGAGCCGACGGATCCGGGCCTCGATCTCGTGCCGCTGGTCGATGTCGAGGACGTTGGTGTCAGTGAGCTCGCGCCACAGACCTTCATAGCGGCGCACAACGTCATCGCCGGTCGTGATCGGATCGATCGACTCGTGCAACAGACCGCCGCCGGCCAGGTCCATCAGCTCACCGATGATGTTGACCCGAGCAATCTCGAGGTCGAGGTTGCGTTGTCCGTTGCTCAGCTCCGGATGCATCTCGCCCGTCTCGGCGTCGACCAGGTATGCGGCGAATGCGCCGGCGTCGCGACGGAAGAGGGTGTTGGACAGTGAGCAGTCACCCCAGTAGAAGCCGGCCAGATGGAGTTGGGCGAGCAGAACGACCAGCGCGTCGAGCAGTCGGTCTGCCGTGTCCGGTCGCAGGGTGTGTGAGAACAACGCCCGATACGGCAGCGAGAACTGCAGATGGTGGGTTGCCAGGATCGCGTCGAGCTCCTCGCCATTCTCGTCGACCCGACCGAGTGCGACGCCGACGCCGTGCACCGACGGGATCTCCATGCGCTCCAGCGTTCGGAGCAGCCGGTACTCCCCGATCGCCAGGTCGGCGATGACCTCCTTGAGCGCATACACAACGTGGTCGACGCGAACAAACCGCACCACGTGTCGTGAGATGCCTCGCGGCAGCGCGACCAGACTCTCCGGCGGCCATTCCTCGAGCGGCGTCGACCAAGGCAGATCGAGCAACTTGGGGTTGTCGACCGTCCCAGTGAACCTCAAGGCCATACGGACCTCACGCTCTGGGTGGACATGCGGATAGCTGGCGTCTGGGTCGCCGATCAGTTGGGCAGGCGCTCCCCGGTCTTGACCGAGAACGCGCGCTCCTCGCCCTCACGAATCTTGAGGTGCACGGTCTCGCCCTTCATCGGGGGGTTGCGCGGATCGGTGCGGGCGATGATGTCCGTGCCGAGCAACTTGTCTTCGGTGTCTTCGAGCG
>JBEVHX010000051.1:0-2562 GCA_040510995.1 Candidatus Nanopelagicales bacterium | reverse complement strand
AGAATCTGGCGCCGTGCAACAACGACCTGCTGGCGGCGAACTTCATCGAGGACGACAAGCGCATCTGGATCATCGACTACGAGTACAGCGGGATGAACGAGCCGTCGTTCGAGCTCGGCAACCTGGCGTCTGAGAACGGCCTGTCCGAAGCCGAGACCGCTGCCCTGTGCGCGGCGTACTGGGGAGCCACGGATGACGCGAAGGTGGCGCGGGCGCTCGCGTGGGGTCTGCTTGCCCAGTACGGCTGGACGTTGTGGGCCTCGATCCAGGACGCCGTGTCTGACATCGACTTCGACTTCTGGTCCTGGGGGATGGAGAAGTACGTCGTGGCGGAGCGCGCCGTCGTCAAGGGCGAGGTTGACGCGTTGGCGCGGCGGTTGAGGACCACCACATGACGACGCTGCCGTCCCGGGCCCGCGTTGTTGTCGTCGGCGGCGGGGTGGGCGGCGCATCGATCGCATACCACCTGACCGAGCGCGGCGAGACCGACGTGGTGGTGATCGATCGAGCCGAGCTGACGAGCGGGTCGACGTTCCACTCTGCGGGCCTGGTCGGGCAGCTGCGCGGATCGGTCGTGCTGACCCGGATGATGATGGACAGCACGGCCTTGTACCGGAAGCTCGCGACCGACCCCGACACCGATCCGGGCTGGGTCGAGTGCGGCGGCATCCGGCTGGCCTGCAGCGACGTGCGGATGGAGGAGCTTTCTCGACAGGTTGGCTGGGCGGAGACTTTCGGCCTGCCGTTGCAGCGGATCTCGCCAGCCGAGGCGGCTGCGTTGTTCCCGCCCATGTCGACCGAGCGCGTGCTCGGTGCGACGTTCTTGCCCACCGACGGCTACCTGGACCCGGCGCGGCTCACGTATGCGCTCATGTCGGTGGCGCGGTCTGCTGGGGTTGCCGTCTGCGAGCGGACCCGGGTCACCGGCATCTCCGTCGACGACGGCGCGGTGTCGCGGGTGCATACGGATGTCGGTGACGTTGAGTGCGACGTCGTCATCGACGCAGCGGGCATGTATGCGGCCGAGGTCGCGCGCCTGGTCGGGGTGCGGGTGCCGATCGTGCCGATGAGCCACCAGTACGTCGTGACGGTGCCGTTCCGGTCGGTGTCCGTCGATGACCCCCGGCTGCCCACGCTGCGCGACCCGGACCTCCTCGTGTACTTCCGCGAGGACGGTGCCGGCCTGGTGATGGGCGGTTACGAGCGGCAGCCGGCGGCGTTCTCACTGGGCCCGGACGGCTTCGATGCTGTGCCGACGGACTTCAACGGCCGGCTGCTGCCCGAGGACTGGCCGCGGCTGGAGGAGATCACGGCGAACTCAGTGGTCCGGGTGCCGGCGATGGCCGACGTCCAGCTGCACACGGTCGTCAATGGGCCGGAGGGATTCACCCCCGACAACGAGTTCTGCCTCGGCCCAACCGACGTGCGCGGCTTCTGGGTGGCGGCGGGTTTCTGTGCGCACGGCATCGCCGGTGCCGGGGGTATGGGGCAGGTGATGGCCGAGTGGGTGCTGTCCGGTGATCCGGGGATGGACCTATGGGAGATGGACGTGCGCCGGTTCGGCGCGCAGTACCGCTCGCCGTCGTACACACTCGAGCGCGTCGTCGAGAACTACTCGCAGTACTACGACATCAAGTACCCGGGTCAGGAGCGCCTCGCCGGTCGGCCGCTGCGCACGTCGCCGGCATACCCGTGGCATGTCGAGCACGGTGCGGTGTTCGGGGAGAAGGGTGCCTGGGAGCGGGTCAACTACTACGCCTCGAACGAGCAGCTGGGTGATGACTCCCGACGGCCGCTCGGTTGGGCGGGCAAGTTGTGGTCGCCGGCCATCGAAGCCGAGCACCGCGCGACCCGGTCCAACGTCGGGCTCTTCGACGAGACGTCGTTCGCGAAGATCGAGGTGTCAGGACCGGGCGCCGCGCAATTGCTGGAGCGGCTGTGCGACAACCTGGTTGTGCGCGGGCCGGGTCGGGTGACCTACACGCAGATGCTCAACGCCCGCGGCGGTGTCGAGTGCGACGTGACCGTGACCCAGCTGTCCTCGGCTGAGTTCCTGGTCGTGACCGGGACGGCGTTCGGGACGCACGACCTCGCGTGGATCCGACGGCATGCTCCCCGTGATGGGTCGGTTACGGTGCGGGACGTAACGTCGGCGTGGACCTGCTACGCGGTGTGGGGCCCGTCGGCGCGGTCCGTGCTGCAGCCGCAGACCCCGCAGTCGTTGTTGTCGCCCGACTTCCCGTACATGTCGATGCGCGCGTCCACCGTGGCTGGCGCCCCGGCGCGGTTGCTTCGGGTGACCTTCGTCGGCGAGCTGGGTTGGGAGGTGCATGTGCCGACGGAGTACGGCGCCGCCGTGTGGTCGTCGCTGTGGGAGGGCGTGTCTGCGGCCGGCGGGTCAGCGTGCGGCTACAAGGCGATCGACTCGTTGCGTGCCGAGAAGGGGTATCGGTACTGGGGATCCGACGTGACCGGCGACGACACCCCCTACGAGGCGGGTCTCGGCTTCGCCGTGCGGTCCCGCGCTGATTTCTTCGGGCGGGCGGCGCTGAACCCCTCACC
>JBEVHX010000050.1:0-5197 GCA_040510995.1 Candidatus Nanopelagicales bacterium | reverse complement strand
GCTGATGGGGAAGAAGTGCGGACTGTATGCGGCCGCGTGGTACCCCTCGTCGAGGTAGGACTGCGGCCGTCGGTCGTACTGCCAGTCCTGCGCGGTGGTCGCGAGCAGTACGCCGCTCGGAGGTCGCGAACCGTCAGGGGCCCGGCCGGAATGGGCGTCGACGAGGTCGCGCAGCAGACTGCCGTCACCCGCCTCGGCCTGGATGAGACCGGCCGCCAGCTCCGGCCACCGCCCCTTGCTGTACATCGCCTCCGCTGCATACCAGAGCAGGTCGTCGCCGTTGACCGGCGTCTTCGACGCTGCCGCGGGTGCGGCGAGCGGTGCCGCGTTGAGCCGCTCGACCAATGCGTCAAAGGCCTCCTGTGGGTCGTCGCCACCGAAGCCGCACCGGTCGCCGGCAGCGACGCAGGCCGTGAAGAACCGTCCAAGTGAGTTCTCGAACGAGGCGATGCGCTCGCGCTGCATCTCACGCGGACGGTTGACCCACGCGTCCAGGTCGATCGGTGAGTCGGCGACCATGGCGCGCACCTTGTCGGGGAACAGGCTGGAGTAGGTAGCTCCGACATGCGTGCCGTACGAGATGCCGATGTAGGTGAGCTTTTCGTCGCCGACCGCTTGCCGGAGCTGGTCCAGATCCCGGGCGGTGTTCGCGGTGGACAGGTGCGGGAGGACGTCGGGGTTGCGCTGCTCGCAGCGGCGACCGAAGTCCCGGGCGCCTCGGGTGAGCTGCTGCCGGTCGGCCGTCTCCGGCCGGACGAACTCGAAGTTGGTGAAGGCCATGTCCTCGGCGTCTGTTGTGCAGTCCAGCGCCGGGGTGCTGGCGCCGACCCCGCGTGGATCCCACGAGACGACGTCGAAGCGCTCGAAGAGGCCGAGCGCACCGGGTGGCGCGGTCCGGATGAACTCAATGCCCGACATGCCGGGCCCGCCTGGGTTCATGAACAGCGTGCCGATCCGGTTGGCTTGGTCGGGCGCGCGGTGCCGGATGAGCGCGAGCTGGAAAGTCCCGGCACTAGGCCGGTCGTAGTCGCGCGGCACGACGGCGGTTGCGCACTCGAGCGGCGCGCCGCAGTCGGTCCACTCGAGGACCGGGACGCTCGGCCCGGGACGGCTCGTCGTCGCGGCGGTCTCGGTGCCGTTCGGGCTGCTGGCCGCGACCGGGGCGAAGGGAACGGCCAGTGCCAGTGCCGTCGTGGCCGACAGGGCGAGCGCGCTCGCTCGGCCGTTGGACGGATATCTCCTCATGTGTGGTCCTCACGTTCGGGGTTGCGCGCCGGTCAGATGCCAGCGACGTCGTCGGGAGTGACCGTCATCGCCCCGAGCACGGGTCGGTTACTGCGGATCAGGCCGTCCGGGTCGCGCTCACGCTTGATCGCGCGCAACCGAGTCAAGGTGGCTTCTGGCAGCGAGTCGGCGGGGTCGAGTCGGTCGGAGAAGTTGAAGGGCACCCGGCCGCGATGGTGACCGGACAAGTCGCCAAGCAGCCGGTCGATGTCGCGTGGCACGCCGACGAGCGCGTCCGCGGACGGCCCGATGCCGGCCGCCATCAGCAGGTACGGCTCGTCCACGGTGCCGGCGGCGCCGTCCGCCACCGACGACCTCCGGAGCGCCCCGCCCAGGTGACGCAAGGCCAGCAGGTTGATCGGTGTGCCGGGTGCGGTCACTGCCGCCGCGACGATGTCCTGGACCTCGGCCCCCAGATCGTCCAGCAGCACGGCACCCAGCGACGCTGGCACCGGATCCGACGGTTCGTCGGCGATGGCGCCGAGCTGCGAGATCGAGAAGGGGCCGACGTTCTCGACTAGTCGCCGGGCGGCCCGCCTCAGCGGCGCGATCAGGCGTTCGCCTCGCTCGGGGTCCCCGACGTAGGTGAAGTACACCGCGGTCGCGAGCCGGCCGCGCATCGGCTCGGGGATGAACGGCAGGTTGGGCAGGTTTGCCAGGCGCAGCCAAACGCTGAGCTCCTCTGGCGCGCACCGCGTCACCTGCAGGTATGCGTCCCACACCCGGTGGAGCTGTTCACCGGAGTAGATCAGCGAGCCGCCGAACAACGTCGGCGCCGGGTACAGCTCGGTCTCGATGGCGGTGACGACGGCGAAGTCGCCGCCACCACCGCGCAGCGCCCAGAACAGATCCGGGTCCTCGTCTGCCGTCACTCGACACTGCTTGCCGTTGGCATCGACGATGTCCAGCGCACGCACGCTGTGCGCCGCATACCCGTACCGGCGACTGAACCAGCTCAGCCCACCCCCGACGGAATAGCCGACGACCGAGGTGCCGGCCGAGCTGCCCGCGAGCGCGAGGGTTTCGGTGCCGTCCAGGGCGGCCAGCGCGCGGCCCCACCTGACCCCCGCTCCCACCCGAAGCCGACTGGTGTACCGGCTGACGTGGATCTCGTCGAGCGCCTCGGTGCGCAGCACGATCGTTCCGTCAACGGTGCTCTTCGGGCTCCCGGTGGCGCCGTGCCCGCCGGGCTGTGGTGACACCGGCACGCCCAGGTCGCGCGCGACCTTCACGGTGGCGGCGACGTCATCGGCATCGGCGACCCGAACGACAGCGGCCGGGTGCTGGTCGACGACGAGGTGCCAGGCAGCGCGCGCTTGGTCCCAGCCGACGTCGCCGGGCGCGATCACTTCGCCGGCGACGGCGTTGCGCAGAGCGTTGGCGAGCTTCGGTCGCGGCTTCGGTTGCCAGTAACTGGCATCGAATCTCGGCAGCGGTGTCAGGTCGGGGTAGAACGGGTACGTCAAGGCGTCCTCCAGGCAGCGTCGGTCCGAACCTGGAGGCGTGAGGCAGTGCCTCACCGGGTGAGGCGCGGTGGTGAGGAGCTAGCGGATCCAGTGAACCTCGTCGTCCGGCTGGTAGACGCAGTACCGGCCGGTGCGCACGGCGTGCTTGAGGTGCGTTGCTAGGGCGGGGTGCAGCTCAGCGATCCGCCGAATCGCGTGCCGGATCCGCCAGGTCACCGCGCTCCGGGCCTTCTCGACCGGATCCCCCGCGCGGCGCGGCCGCTTTCCGAGGCCGTATGCGGCCGACAGCTCAGCGACCAGGAAGTCCAGCTCGCTCTGCCACCGTGTGACCTCGGGATGGTCCGGCTGCTCGTCGATCTGTGCGCGCAGCTCGCGGATACGGAACTCGTATGCACGACGGGCCTGCGCATCCACGACCTCCCCGAGGTCGCCTGGCAGACGCGTCATCGGGTCGTTGGGCGTCGACTCCGGCGTGGTCGATCTGGCGCCGATCAGGTCGAGGCAGTGCACCTCGATCCCCGGCCGGGAAACGAGGAACGCGAGGTCCTGCATGCCCTTGCTGTCGGCGACGTGGACCTCGGTGGCATCGAGGCCGACGGTCCACGCGTCACCGTCGAGCCGGAAGACCCCGGTGCGGGGGGCGCTGAAGCGCGGCCGTGGGACGGAGGTCCTGAGCGACGGCGGGTCCAGCCGGTCGATCGCCTCCATGGCCAGGCTGTACGCGTTGTCCAGCTGGACCTCGTGGCCAGGCCCGGTCAGGGCAGCGACGGCGGAGCGGCGCAACGCGTCGGCCTCAGCGGTGCGGCCCACCTGCTCGAACGTTCCGGCCAGGTTGCGTAGCGTCACGGCCAGGAAGGTGGTGCTGCCCGTTCGCCGCCAGCGCTGCAGGGTTGCGCGGTACTCGGGCAGTAGCTGCATCGGGGGCGCGAGCTGCGCCCGGACGACAAGCAGCCGGGTCAGCGCCGAGTACTCGTTGGAGTGGTTGTCGACGCTGCGGCTGAGCTCCGCCGAGCGTTCGAGCATGGTCGCGGCCCTTGCCGGGTCCGTCGACGCCCAGCAACGGCCCTGCGCATACCAAGCCCAGGCGAGATGGCTGGGTGCCCCGGAGGCCTCCGCTCGGGCCAACGCTCGATCAGCGAACACAACACCCGCGTCGACCCGACCCAGGTCGGACAGCGTCATCGCCAGTCCGCCTTCGGCGTCGGTTGACGGCCCAGGGGCGGCATCGAGGTCGATGGCGCGGCGGTAGAACCCCACCGCCGTGTCGAGCTCCCCGGACACGAGGTTGACCTCGGCCATGGCCAGCAAGGCTCGGACCCTGCGCCCGTCGACGAGGTCAGGTGCAGCGTCAAGCGCCAGCTGCGCGCGGGTGATCGCTCCCTCGAGATCGCTGCGCAACCACCGCCCCTTGGCTGCGGTACCGAGAACCGCCGCATACAGCGGATGGTCCGAAGCACCGGGCATGTTCGTGACGCTGTCCGCCCAGCCGAGCAGCTCGAGGCGCATCTGTCGGCTGCCCAGGTCGTGCATCGCATGAGCCAGACGCATCGCGGTGTCGACCTCGCCCGCGGACTGAGCGTGCTCCAGAGCGACGCGCGACTCGTCCAGGTCCTCGACGAGCTGTTCAGTCGCGCCCGGCTCACTCGGACCGTGCATCGCTTCCGCCCGGGCGCTCGCAACATCGGCCATGTGTCGGGCGTGCGCCGCCTGCCAACGCTGCGCCTCACCGCTCGCGGCAAGCCGTTCGGCCGCATACTCGCGCAGCGGCTGAAGCAGTCGGTGACGGGTCTGCTCACGAGAGCGCACCGTGGTGAGCAATGAGCGCTCGACCAGGTCGGACAGCAGAGACGGGAGTCGAGCCACCGGGACCCCGTCGCCGGCGCACACGACCTCCGCGCGCGCCAGCGAGAACTCGCCCGCGAAGACCGACAGCCGAGCGAAGAGCCGCTGCTCGGCGTCACTGAGCAGCGCGTATGACCAGTCGACGACCGCTCGCAGGCTGCGGTGCCGGTTGCTGCTGGTCCGCCGGCCGCGATCGAGCAGGTCGAGACCGACCCGCTCGCGCAGCTGCGCGAGTCCCAGGGCGGCGCCTCGACCGGCGGCCAGCTCCAGTGCGAGCGGCAACCCGTCGAGGCGCTGAGTGATCGCCACAGCGTCGTCGATCTCGCTGGGCTCGAGGCCATGCCCACGCGCCGTTGTCAGCCGATCGTCGAACAGCTGAAGCGCGGGTGAGCCCTGGTCGGCCGCGGTTGTAGTCAGCGCTGGGACCGGGAGAACATGCTCGCCGTCGACATCCAGTAGCTCGCGGCTGGTTGCGAGCACCGTCGTTCGTCTGCTGCGGGCCTGGAGCCCGTCAACCAGATGAGCGGCGACGTCGAGCAGATGCTCGCAGTTGTCGACCACCACGACCGTCGCCTCGTCACCGAGCGCGCGGACCAGGCTGCCGA
>JBEVHX010000049.1:0-6624 GCA_040510995.1 Candidatus Nanopelagicales bacterium | reverse complement strand
GGCTTGGACGGGCGCTGGGCACCGCAGCCGATGTGTCGCGCGCTGGGTCTTCCGCCCGCCACGCCTGGTCGGCCGGTGTCGCCGACCTCGGTCGTACCGGCCTGTTGGGTGAGCTGAACCCGATCACCTGGGTGCGCACGACGGTCAGAGACCTTCGCGACTTCGACGTGCTGACCGCCGACGCGGTGAGAGCACAGTTCACGGGTGGCGGCAGCCTCGTGGCAGTCGCGTACAACGCGGCTGACGTGGGGCTCGGCGTCGCCGGCCTCGCAACCGCAAGGCGCGGTCAGACCCCGACCGAGCCTTCGCAAGGGAGAACTCGGCAGTCCGCGCTTCGCACGCAGGCCCGCGCTCCTCGCCCGCGCGCCCAGGTCGTCAGCGCATGACGATGGCGGTCCGCGAAATCAGCCTCGCGCTGCCGCCGCGGCACTGGGCGCAGCTGCCCCTCGACGACCCGGACGGGCTGCGCCGGCTGGTGACGCAACGAGTGGGTGGGGCGCCGCAGCTGGCTCGGTTTCGTGCGCAGGTCCACCAGAATCTGTGCTTCCTGGTCGAACAGGCCAAGGACCGGCAGGTGTTGACGGCGGCTTCGATGACACTCGCGCTGGAAGGCGAGGTGGTCGGGGCCAGCCTGTTCGTCGCCTTGTGGCGCCACGGCCACGAAGACCTCCACGCGGCAGCAGGCCGATGGCACGCGACCGTGGTCACGCTCCCGCGAGTGGGGCGCGCATTGCGGGCCCGGCAGCTGTTCGCGGTGGCTGCACCGCTCGCGTCCTACTCGGTGCCCTTGCTGCGCGTTCAGTACGCGGTCCCTGTCCTGGCAGCGGACGTGTGGGTGCTGCTCACCTTCACCTCGCCGTCGCTGGTCTACGAGACGGCGTTGGTCGAGATGTTCGACATGATCGCGTCATCAGTGTCTGTCCAGTCCGCGAAGGTCGACGATGGCCGGGTTGGGGCCGCGCACCAACTCCGCCAACGTCCATAGTCCCCGGAACGGAGGTCACGGCCTGACCAGGACGTGCGGCAGCGGCACCTGCACCATGGTCACCTCGCCGTCGACGACGAGCAGCCCGCGACCGACCGGCACCCGGAACGCGGCCGAGCGCGGGAGGTGCACACCGAGCAACTCGCCCATGAGGTGCGTGTCGGGGGTGAGCAGCAACCCGCTGCGTGACGAGCGCACGTCGTTCAGATACCCCCGCACCGCGCGGCTGAGGTCGTCCGTGGCGGCCGCGATCACCAGTGCGAGACCTCGGTCGGCTTTCCGCAGGACGTCGCCCAGGACTGCTGCAACGTCCACGTCCTTGAGCCGCTCAGCGTCGTCGACCACGACGACGACCGGCGAGCCTCCGCCGTCCTGGACCGCCGCGATCAGCGCCTTCGTGTCGATGCCGGATCCGCTCGGCCCGGCACCCGGGGCGCTCGCATCACCGCCGCCGTTTCGCCCGGTCAACAGCGTGAGCCGGCCCGCCGGGATCCGCTCGTCTGCCGGCAGCGCGAGCAGTGGGCCGCCGCGCGGCGCCACCGCGACGACGCGAGCATCGGACATGAGCGCCGAGTACGCCATCGTGACGAGGGCGGTGCTCCGCCCCGAGCGCCGCGGCCCAGTCACTACGAACCCGGGTCCGGCCCGCGCCAAGTCGACGCCGACGCGCATCAGGTCGTCGCCGCCGACGCCGACGAGCACCCGACCCGGCCCCGCCCAGGGCAGTGCCTCCGCCTCGTCCAGCCGCAGCGACCGTGGGATCGGGTCGATGCGGAACGGGCGTTGTCGTTCGGGCGCCTTGGCACTGTCGATGACCGCGCGCAGGTCCGACGGCGTGCTCATCGCGACCTGCAGCTCCACGCCGGACGGCGCCCGGTACCCCCGTCCCGCCGGACCGTCCAGCGACACGCGGCGCGGATCAAGACCCGCAAGGGCGTAGTCGCCGACCTCGGCCATGCGCAGGCAGACCTTGTCATCCACCAGCCCGGCCAGCCGACCAACCAGGAGGGACCGGTCACCTGTGATCACGAGCCGGAGCCCCACCGACAGCCCGTCGCGCACCAAGTCGAGCAGCAGGTCGACCAACCGCCCGCCGTCGACGTCGTCGTAGCGGGCCACGAAGCTCTCCCAGCGGTCGACGAGCAGCACCAACGCTGCCTCGTCCGCTGCCCCGCCGAGCTCCTGCCGACGACCCACCTCGACGGCCAGTCGCGAGAGCAAGCGGTCTACCCGACCGGGTTCCGTCGCGGCGACGACCGCGCCGACGTGCGGCAGTTGCGCAATGTCGGCCAATGGCCCGTTGCCGCCGTCGATCGCGTACAAGTGCATCGAGTCCACCGTCGACGCGGACGCGAGCGAGACGGCAAGCGTGCGCAGCAACGTCGTCCGCCCCGACCGAGCCACGCCGGCCACGAGCAGGTGCCCATCGCCCACAACGGCGGGCGGCTGCCGTTGCACGTCCGGCCGGTCCTCGAGCCCAAAGGCGCCCGGCGCGTCCATCGCCGACCAGGGCAGAACGGCGGGCAGTGGTGGCAGCCACGGCGGCGGCGGCGCCTCGACCTGCGCCCGCAGCGACGCGTCGCGTACCGCGTCGACGAACAGCATCAGGTCGGTGGTGCCGGTGGTTTGGTTGGGGCCGACGGAGGACGCGCCCGACCGCGGCTGTCCGAGCGCGGACACGTCCAGGACGTCCACGCGCAGCGAGCGAGCCTCGGCCGACACCGGTCGGCGCGGCGCCGGCCCCGCGACCCGCGCGGTCTGGAACGGGTGCAGCTCTCCATGCCCAGTGCGCACGTATGCGCGACCGGGCAACGAGCGCGGGATGCGTGCGGCGTCCGGCGCGTTGAGGACGTCCAGGGACTCCGCGTCATCGGTGACGCGCAGCGCGATGCGCAGGTTGGTGTTGGCCCTGATCTCCGGCGACACCACACCGGACGGCCGCTGCGTCGCCAGCACCAGGTGGACGCCGAGCGAACGGCCGCGCTGCGCTATGCCGACCAGTCCATGCACGAAGTCCGGCAGCTCCTCGACAAGCGAGGCGAACTCGTCGACCACGATGACCAGTCGGGGGAGCGGTCCGGCGACGTTGCCGGCGGCCGCGTACGCCTCGAGATCCTTGGCACCGGCGTCACCGAGCAGGGTCTCGCGGCGACGCAGCTCGGCAGTCAATGACTCAAGCGCGCGGGAGGTCAGCGCCGCATCCAGGTCGGTGACCAGGCCGAACGTATGCGGCAGGCGGGCGCACTCGCCGAACGCCGCTCCACCCTTGTAGTCCACGAGCAGGAACGTCATCGCATCCGGCCGGTTCGCCGCGGCGAGCGATGCCACGAGGGACTGCAGCAGCTCCGACTTGCCCGCACCGGTGGTGCCGGCGACCAGCGCGTGCGGACCGTCGGCGCGGAGGTCGACTTCGAGCGGGCCGTCCGCGCCGACCCCGATCTGCGCGACCGTCGTCACCGAGGACGTTGCCCACCGCTCAAGCAGAGCAACGGCACTGGGTGGATCGAGTCCGAGCAGCGAGAGCAGCCGCGCGCTGGTCGGGATCACGTGGTCGATGGAGGCCGTAGGCGTGGCATCCACGAGTGGCGCGAGAGCGTGCGCCAGCTGGTCAGCCCACGCCGCCGACACCTGGTGCGCGAGCACCGAGCCGGCGTCCTGCCTCCCGGTGCTGCGCACCGTCACGAACGCGGAGTCGTCCGCGGTCACGACCCCCTGACACTCCTCCGGTAGCCGCGGCTCCACGTCGTCCAGGCAGATGACGTACACGCCGACGGCTGGTCCGTCGGCGAGCAGTCGGGCGCAGGCCGGCTCAGTCCGGAGCTTGGCGGCGCCGTCGAGCAGCAGGACGTAATCGGGGCCGTTGCTGCGGATGGCGGCTCGCTGGTCGACAAGCGCGCTCAGCTCGTCAAGCCTGGCCTGCGCCGTCGGCCGATCCACTGCGACCAACGACTGGCCGGCGTGCGCGTCGCCCGCATCCGAGCCGGTATGCGGCAGCCAGCGCGCCCATGCCCAGTCCTCGACCGCGGACGGCTGGACGCTGAGGACCACAAGCCGCACGTCGCGCGGGCTGGACGAGCCGGCGGTCTGGCCGACCCACCAACGGGCGAGCCCGACGACGTGTGGCCGGTGCCCGCATAGCCCGACCACCCCGAGGCTGCGCAGCGGCAGCGAGACGGGGACGTAGGGCAGCAGCGGAACGGACCGCCCGTTGCGTGCGCCTTCGCTGTGCAGCCGCACTGCGGCCGGCAGGTCGCCGACGCCGACGGTGAGGTCGAGGTGGTCGATGTCGCCGCGACGTCGCTGCCACAGCCCGGGTCGCGGACCCAGCGACTGCAGCAGCAACGCCGCCGGGTCGGGGGTCTGCTCACGAAGGCGATGCGACTCTTCGGCCACCAGCTCGGCGAGTCGACGCTCCATGCGGCGCACGGACTCCGCGTACTCGGCCGTCGCCTCTCGGTGCTGACCGCGGGTGGCCCGTCGATCGCTCCACCACGAACCGAGCAGCAGCACCGGGCTGAGCACGGAGAAGAGCAGGGTGTATGCGCTTCCGGTCACCACGAACAGCCCCACGCCGACGACGAGCGGGGCGAGGGCGACCAGCCACGGCAACGGCCGTCGTGGCGGCGGGCGTGGCGGCGTCGGGACGCTGACATCTGGCGGTTCGACCGTCGGCAGGATCCGTGGGGAGCGGGCGAAGCCGATCTGACCGCGCTCATGCGGCGTCGGGGTGCTGGTGGCCTTCTCGGGCCGGCTCATACCCCGGTGCCAGCTGACCAAAGTGGTGCCGACCTGAACGACATCCCCGGCCTGCCACAACCGACGGCTGCTGATGGGTACGCCCTCGTAACGGGCGTCGAGTCCCGGACGAGGCTGGACCCAGACACCGTCGCCCGCACGCGACAGCCCGAGCTCCGGTTGGAGCCGGCTCGCATCTTCCAGCGGTGCGATGAATCCGGCGCGTGGACCTCCGACGACCCGGATGTGCTCGCTGGCCGTCGGGTCGAGGAAGCGGTCGGATCCGCCGAAGACCGCGCCGCGGCGCCACGCGACCTGACCCAGCTCGGCGGCCGGGTCCAGCGGCTGGCCGTCGAGCAGCGGCGGAACGTTCTCCCGCGGCAGCAGGGCCAGCGCCTCGCCGACCGTGACGTTGCCGGACCACTCGAACCGCAGGCTCGACGCGCGGTGCTCCGCGTCGTCCCAGGCGAGCTCGACCGAACTCATGCCCGTGATCGTGGCATCGCGTGCCTATTCTCGCGGGGTGATCGTCGCGGCCGGCTTCGTCCCCGCGACACCGCTGCTCGTCCCCGACCTGGGGGCAGGGGCCGCGCCCGAGCTCGCCGGCCTGCGGGCGGCGTGCCGAGAGGTGCTCGCAGACCTCGCTGCGGCCAGATCCGAACGGGTTGTCATCATCGGTGGTGGGCACGTCCCGCGTGAGCATCCCGCTGACGCGGCCGGCTCGTTCGCAGGGTTCGGCGTCGATCTCACCGTGGGTGGACCGGGACGGGTCAGTCTGCCGCCGACGCTGTCGCTCGGAGCCTGGCTGCTCGACGACGCGGGCTGGACAGGTGACCGGCTCTACTGCGAGGTCGCGTCCGCCGAGGAGGACGGCACGGCTGCCTCGCGACGGATCCTCACCTGGCCGGGGCGGTCGGCGCTCCTGGTCGTGGCCGATGGCTCGGCGACGCGCACGGCGAAGGCGCCGGGCGGGTTCGACAGCAGGTCGGTCGACTTCGACGGCGACATGGCGCGGGCGTTCGAGTCGGGCGACCTCCGGCTCGGCCCCATCGACACCGAATCCGGCGCATCGCTCGCGGCGCAACTGCACGTCGGCGGGGTCGCCGCGTGGCGGCTGACGGCGCAGGTGCTGGGGTCAACAGGGCGCCCGGTGACGCGGGCCAGGTTGCTGCGGCACGAGGCCCCCTACGGGGTCGGCTACTTCGCCGCGTCCTGGACGTGGGAGATCACCCGCGCTGGAACAGGATGACCCCCATGGCACGCCCGACCCTGATCGTCGTCGTGGGGCCTACGGCGGCTGGAAAATCGGACCTCGGGGTGGCCGTCGCCGAACGGGTCGGCGGTGAGGTCGTCAACGCCGACTCGATGCAGCTGTACCGAGGCATGAACATCGGGACCGCGAAGCTCTCGCCTGCTGATCGCCGCGGCGTGCCGCACCACCTTCTGGACGTTTGGGACGTGACCGAGACCGCGAGCGTGGCGGAGTACCAGCGGCTCGCCCGCGCGGTCGTCGATGATCTGCTGCAACGGGACGTCACGCCAGTCGTGGTCGGTGGGTCGGGGCTGTACGTGCGGGCGTTGCTCGACCCGATGGACTTCCCGGGCACCGACCCTGCGGTCCGAACCCGTCTCGAGATGGAGTTGGCGAAGCTTGGCGCGCCGGCTCTCCACGCGCGGCTCACTGCCCTTGACCCCGCGGCGGGCGCCGCCATCCTGCCGACCAACGGCCGCCGCATCGTGCGCGCCCTGGAGGTCGTCGAGATCACCGGCCGACCCTTCACGGCCGTGTTGCCGCCGCACACCTCGTTGTATGCGGCGACCCAGATCGGGCTCGACGTGCCGCGAGCGGAGCTCGACCGATTCATCGACCAGCGGGTGGAACGGATGTGGCAGCGAGGACTCGT
>JBEVHX010000048.1:0-17208 GCA_040510995.1 Candidatus Nanopelagicales bacterium | reverse complement strand
GCTTCTTGTGTGTGGCCGCATCGCTGCAGGATGAGTGCGCGCTGACTGGTCAGCCGGGCCGCCGCCAGACCTGTCAGAGCAGACGTGGCTCGGTCTGCTTGTCCAAGCGCCTGTCGGATGCGTCCCTCCTCGAGCAGGACGAACGCCAACGACATCCGTGCCTCGGCTGCCTCGCGGGGCGCCGTGCGCGTCGCAGTTCGGATTCCCGAGCGCAGTCGGATCTCGGCGGCCGGGAGATCGCCCAGGTTGCGGAGGGCCAGACCGGCGGCGCGCTGAGCCGTCGCAACCGCCGCAGGGACGCGTTGTCGCGGAATGCGGGCCAGCACCGAGTCTGCCGCGGCGAGCGCGTCTCGCGGGCTGTGCTGTACCAGGTCCAGAGCACGCTGCGCATCCTCGAGCAGCGCCTGGTGGTCACCCACGGTCGCCAATGTGCCACCGAGCGCGGATTTCGTGCACGAGATGTCGTATCAGGCAAGCCAACCTGCCCCTCTGGTCCGTATCCAGGATGTGGGACCAAGGAGGAGCCGGCCATGAGCGGTGAGCAGCGCACGACGACCGAGAGCGGTCGTCAGCAGGTGCTGAAGCGCCGTTCGCGTTCGGCCCGCCCCGATGAGCTGGTCGACGAGGTCAGCCCGGCGAGCACCCCCGCTGCCTGGCGTTGGACGAACGACCTTCCCGTCGGCCCGGCGCGCCGCGGCCGCTAGTCGGCGCAGCAGGCGCGAGCCCGCTCAACCCCCCGGGGGCATATCAATGTCACGCAGGATCCGCGTCAGTGTCGTCGCTCTCGACCCGGTCAGCCGGGCCGGGGTTGCCGGGGTGCTCCGGTTCCGGCCCGAGCTTGACGTGCTCGCGGAGCCGCATCCGGAATCCAACGCCGCGGACGTGACTGTCGTCGTCGTCGACGAGGTCGACCAGCAGGCGCTGCAACAGATCAAGGCCGCGCGCCGAGCCGGCACGCGGACGGTGGTGCTGATCCGCGACGTCGACGGCCCAAGCGTCCTCGAGACCGTGCGGGCCGGTGCGAACGCGATCGTGCGCCGAGCCGAAGCAACCGACGAGCGGCTGTCCGACGCGATCCGGACGGTCAACGCGGGCGACGGGTCGCTGCCACCGGACCTCCTTGGACGGCTGCTGACCCAGGTCGGCGTGTCCCGCGACGGCGAGGCACCGATGACCTACGGCGGACTCACGCACCGCGAGCTGCGCGTGCTCAGGTTGCTGGCCGATGGCTACTCCACCGCCGAGATCGCCTCCGCTCTCGCATACAGCGAACGCACGATCAAGAACGCGATCCACGACCTGACGACGCGACTCCAGCTCCGCAACCGGTCGCATGCCGTGGCGTTCGCGGTCCGGGCTGGCCTGATCTGAGGTCCGTCGACCCGCTCGATCGGCGCGCGATGACCGGATGCGCGGCAAGTCACCCGGTCATAAGTCACGAGGGCCCAGCCAAGCGTCCGCGCACGGCGACGTTTGAGGCATCGAACGCCGACAGACCGCCCGAGGCCCGGCTCGATGTCCCAGTGGGTCGTGCCCTTGGCGGATGACGTCCAGGCAGACCAGGTCGTCCACCGCCGTGCTCGCGCAACGCACCGAGGTGCGGACCAGGCGAAGCAAGCGTCTCAGCGCGAATCACCTCGACGGAGATGGGTTCCGGCGGATGGATCGCGTCGGAACCGACGCGGTCGCACGCCTGCTGTTGCCGCGGACGGCATCGAGCGTCTCGAGTCCGGACGACAACAAACGATCTTGGTCAGGCGGTGATCCAGCTCGTGGTGACCGCGGTGCCGTCCTCGGCGGTCAAGTGCAGCCGCAGCCGACCTGCGGGCACGTCGTCCAGCAGCAGCCGACCGCCGTCGTCGAGCTCCGCGGCCACGATGCCGGCGCTGTGCTCGACCTTGACCTCAGAGCCGGCGGGCACGCCGCTCACGAACGCAAGCAACGAGTACATGCCCGGGCCTGTCTCGGTCAGCTGCATCTCGACCGACACATCGCCGGCGGCGAAGGACAGCATCCGGGCATCCGACGGGCCACGGACCAGAACCAGGTCGGCGTCCACGGCGGAGTCGTGCAGCAGCTCGGCGATCTCGGCGTCCAGCGTGCGAAGCCCGAAGGCCGCCCGGGCGGACTCCAGCACCAGGGACGGCACCGGATCGGCGGTGGCCGCAATGGCCCGCAGCCGCTCGAGGTTGGGGTCGATGTAGGACTCGGCAGTGATATCGGGGGTCTGGCTCATGGCCGGTCTCCTTCCGCGGAAAGACCGTCGTGGGTGAGTGCCGTGCCTTCGAGCAGGCCGCGCAGCCGCTCCAAGCACCGAGCACGAGTCGGGCCGATGCTGCCGATGGGCATGTCAAGCGCTACGGCAACGTCGGCGTAGGCGGGCGGGGGGTCCGCCATGAGGACGCGAAGCAGCCGGCGGCAGCGTTCAGGGATCTGCTCGAACAGCCGCCACAGCTCAGCGTCTCGTTCCTCGAGCAGCAGACCCGCATCGACGGCAGGCCCTGCCGTGTCCGGCAGGCGCACCAGCATCTCGTCGTCGGCTGCCACGACTCGCCCGGACCTGCGCAGGATGCGCAGGCACTCCCGACGGGTGGTGGTCGACAGCCAGGCGCCGATGCGCTCGGGCTCTTGGATCCGGTCGAGGTTCTCGAGCAGCCGCAGCCACGCGGTCTGCACCGCGTCGCCCGCGTCCGCTGTGTCGAGCCGGTGGGCACGAGCCACGGACCACAGCAGGTTCGTGTATGCGGCCACCAGCGTGTCCCACGCCGTCTGATCCCCGTCACGCGCACGCGCCAGCAGACGCGCGACTTCCTCGCCGGTCATCCCTGCCTCGTCCCAACCCCAGTGCTGATCGGGCCAGTCTGCCGCAGTTGATCGGCGAATCCGGTCCACCGAGCGCGCACTCGGCGGACACGTGGTCGCGGTCATACCCGACGAGAGGCCGCTTGGGGTGCGCCTGATACCCAGGTAGGCGGACAATTTACGGCAGGATCGGGCCGGTGATGATCGGCGGCGGGTTGAGGATCAGCGGCGGGCCGACCGGCGGCGGGGTGAAGATCGTCACGGGCGGCTGCACGATCAGCGTTGGGCCGACCACGATCGGCGGCGGGTTGATCAACGTCGGGTAGATCGGCGGTGGCAGCACGAGCGTGGGGTGCGCGGTCGCGATCGGCGGGGTGATCAGCGTCGGACGAACATCGGACGGGTCCACCACGGGCGGGCCGACCCGTGTCGGCGTGACCCCGCTCGGCGTCGGATGCACAGTCGGGGTCGCCTCCGCACTCGGGGCGGGTGCCGATTCTGTCGGTGTGGCACTGGCGGACGGCTGGGGCAGTGGGGCCGAGGGCAGGCCCGGGATGTCGAACGGCGGCGGGGTGGTCGGGATCCCCGAGGCCGGCAGCATCCGGACGGCTCCGATCAGGCCGCGGACCCGGAGCTTGTCGATCCGGACCCGTGCGCCGGTGTACGGCGCGTGCACCATCTGACCGCCGCCGATGTACATCGCGACGTGGTGTACGGACGCCGGCCGGGTCACATCGTGCGCGAAGAAGACCATGTCACCGGGGACCAGGGTCTCGAGCGCGACCCGCTCACCGACCAGGAACTGATGCCGCGAGACCCGAGGCAGGTGGACTCCGATCGACTCGTATGCGCGCAGCATCAGGCCGGAGCAGTCGAAGGTCGTGGGTCCGGTGGCCCCCCAGACGTAGGGGGATCCGATCCGTGACAGGGCGAAGGCCACGGCCTCCAGCGCCTTCGGATGCGCATACCCACCCTCGGCCGCCGAGACAGAGCCGAGCGAGCCAACGGCACTCGCGGCTGCGGCCCCGTAGTCCACGGGGCCGGTCGCACCCCAGCTGGATGGCCCGACGAAGCCGAGCCAGTCGGAGTGCTGCAGCCAGTGCCACAGTGCGCTGCCGTCGTGGGCGGTGGAGATCTCGGTGGCGAGCTCACCGAGATCGTCAAAGTCCTCGGCCTCGGGTTCCGGGCTTACTCCGTCTGCATTGGTGTGGGATGCCTGGGCAACCTCGGGGACTGCGGGACCGGCGGCGATGGCCGCCTCGAAGGCCACAAGCTGCGCGTCCGCTATTCGCTCGCCCGCGGAGTGTCCGGGCAGGGTCGTGGCGGCGACGGCCATGGCGACGACCGCGGCCACGCACCCGCTGGCGGTGAGCAGCGGCATCGAGAGCCGCAGCGTCGGCTTCATCGCCGCGTCAGCAGACGGTCGCGGCCGGGTTCGACCGAGTTGTTGACGATGAGGGCGGGCGCTGCGACGACCGCCGGTGAGCCGGGCGCTGCGGCGTCGAGCAGCACCAGCTGTCGCGGCCCAGTTGCGGAGCGCGGGAGCACGAGAACGGGCGCGCGCATGACGCCGTCCGCGCCGACGACGGCGCGGGTGACACCGGGCATCGGCCGGCCGGTCGCGTCGGTCCAGACCAGCAGCACATCGGCACCGGCGGGCAGCCGCGTGCCCACGGCCTGGGTCACCGACCCGGGGCCGGTGACCGCTGGCGACACCAGCAACGTGGGCGGGTCGACACAGGTGATGGTCACGGTGGTGGACGCGGTCTGCGGCGATCGGTTGATGGCAGTGGGGGCGACGGTGCCACTGCTGGAGAGCTGACCGCTGTTGAGCGTCAACCCTGCGGTCGCGAGCGGCGCCTCGGTTGCGGTCACCGGGATCGGCCCGCAGTCGCGCTCGTCGATCGGCATCGTGGCGTTCAGCCGCCCGGACTTGTCCGTGTGGGCGACGAGCGATCCGGTGTCCCACGCGATGGAGACGTCGGTGTCGGCGGCCCAGCCACCCCCCGTCAGCGTGGTCGAGCCGGGCAGCGTGTCGTGTGGGAGAGAGGTCGGGTCAGCGCTCAATGTCGGGCAGAGCACGTTCAGCACAGTGGCGGCGGTATGCGGCAAGGGCGGCGGCTCCACCTCGACCGCGGCGCCGATGTCGTAAGCGCCGCACGGCGGCGGGTAGCGCACCTCCTGGACCCAGGTGGCGCGCCCCTTCTTGTCGGTCGTGACGGCCGCGAACTTTGCCTCTTCGATGCGGAGCACGGCGTCGTAGCTCGACGGGAATCCGGTCAACTCGAGGGTGAGCTCGGTGGGCACGGTTCCGCGGTCCAGCGGGTTGGGCGTCACGCTGATTGCCGGGCAGGGCGCACCGACGGCCGCATACCCAATGATCTGCCACTCGTCGGCCGCCAGGATCGTCGTCGAGGTCGCGGACTGGAAGGCGACGAGGTCGACGCCGCCATTCCCGGGGTCGGGGTCCGGCTCGGGCGACGACTGGGGTCGCTGCACGATGAACCAGTTCGGGCCAGCCTCGAGCTCGGCGTTGACCGTCAGGTCCTGCGGACCGGGCCCAGACGCCGGGATGATGTCCAGCTCTGTGAGCACCCCGCCGCCGTTCAGCTGGCCGGCATCGAGCACTCGGAACGGACCGGTGGGCCCGCTGGGGACGGTGATCGTCAAGTCGGTGAGCCCAGGATCGGCGCAGATCGGCGTCACCTCGAAGATGTCGCCCGACGACGAACCGTCCGAGGTGCCTGAGGTGCCGAAGTCCATGGCCGTTGGGGTGTCGTCGAGGCCAGCACCGTCGCCGACAGCCTGCGCTGAGATCGGCACCAGCGTCGCCGCGAGGATCCCCGCGGCGACGACGGCGACGCCGTGACGCGTCCTCATGGCGCCGTCAGCGCGTCCGGCCCCTGGACGGTCTCATCCTGGACGAAGCCGTTCAGTGTCAGAGCCGGGGTGCATGGCCGGGCCGGAGTGCCGGCTGGGGCGAGTGCCGCGTTCTCACAGGCCACCTGCATCGTGAAGGTCTTCTTCGGTTCGACGGTGACGGGTGCCACCAGATGCAGGTCGAGGTCGCGGAAGTTGTCGAGCCGGCTCACGTAGACGACCTGGTCTCCGTGCTTGATGGTGACGATGCCGCTGTCCCCCTGCGGGTTCTGGAGCAGCAGGTCGGTCACGCGCACGTCGAACTTCTCGTCGAGAACCTTGCTCGGCGACTGGGCGGACTCGGTGGCGGCGAGCCGAACCGACAGCGGCGTGCCGTCGCTCCTCTCGGCCGGCTGGGCTGGGACGGGCGGCGTCGGGGTGGGCACCTCGACCGGCTTCCCGCTGAGCTCCTCGACGGCTTCCGCGAGGGGAGCGACCGCGGCCCCGGCAGCGGACGCCGCTTCCTTGGCGGCGACGTCCTGCGCGGTCTCGGCGGCCTGTGCCTGCGCGATGTCCTCGATGGTCGGCTTGAGCACGGTGGCCCACAGCACGCCGAGGGCCGCCAGCAGGATCGCCGCGAGGATGAGCGCCTTGAGCAGCCACCCGGGCAGGACCGTCTCCTGCAGCAGCGCGCCGTCCGCGTTCAGGCTCTCGCCATCCTCGGGGTCGATCAACACGGTGAAGGGGTGGGTCACCGGCTGACCGCGCCAGAACCGCTTGGTTGCGCGGACCTTGAGCGGCACGACCTGCGCGGCACCCGGCTCCAGCAGTACCTCCGGCGTCGGGAACGAGAAGCCAAGCTTCTCCGCGTCGTCGACGGCCGCCAGCCGGACGTTGACCGGCGAATTGCTCAGGTTGTCGATGGCGAGCTGGTGCTTACCGGCGCGTCTGCCGCGGGCACGCGAGGTGCGCGGTGACAGTTCGGCCTGCACGTCGACGAAGCTGGCGACCTCGAGGGTGCCCTCGTCGACGACGCTGCCGTCCGGGTCTTCGCTCGACCGGGTACGCACCGCCCAGTGCAGCGGTCCGGCTGGCGTCGCGAAATGCCGCGGCGGTCTGAAGTGCAGCGCGACGATGGCTTCCTCGCCGGGCAGCAGCCGGACCAGGTCGGGCTCGGCGACGGTCCACTCGGCGGCTGGCCCGAGCGGCTCGACGGCGAACGAGTCGACAACGGTCCCGGTGTTTCGGACGACGATGTCGATGCTTGTGTGCTCACCCGGCTCGACGCTCGCGCTGACGGCCGGGACGACAGTGATGGCTCCCATGCCGTCGACGCTAGGAACCGCGGGGCCGGCTGCCAGGAGGCAAGCGGTCATTCACCAGGGCATCGGGGCTGCCCGAAAGGGCACACCCATTGCCCTATCAGGCGTCCAACTCCGCGGCCAACTCCGCGGCCAACCTCCGCGGCCAACCTCCGCGTCCTACCTCCTCGTCCTACCTCCTCGTCCAACCTCGGTCGCCACCGTCGGCCGCGCGCGTGAGCGCCAGGCCGGAGGTTTCAGCCCTGAAGCTGTTTGGGGAGGAGACAGCGAGCGGCCCCCGGAGGTGCCGTCCGGGGGCCGCGGGCAGGGGGCTCGGATCGGACCCTGTGCACAACAGTGGTCCGGTCGAGCATTGAGCGGAAAGCCGCCCTCCCCTGAGGGGAGTATTCGTCCTTTCGGATGGCTCAGGTACTACCCGTTCGGACTATTCGCTGCGGGTGGCCGGGCCATCACCGGTCGTGCCGAGCGGCTCGGTCGTCCGGGTTTCGACCGATGTGTCGGACGTGGCAACCGATGGCTCGGCAAACAGCGTCGCGTCCGATGTGTGGCCGGGTTCCTCGACTGCCTCGTATGCGCGGCCGTTGCGCCGAGCGCGGACGACGGATCCGACGAGCCCCGCCACCCCGAGCCCGATCAAGGCCAGCGGGATGACCCATCGGCCCTCGACCTCGGAGTCGGTGGCGGCGGCCACCAGGTACACGACGGCGACCGCCGCGAATACCAGCCCGCAGACCAGGCTGAACACGTCAAGCTCATGCCGCTTCACGGATCACCTCCAGCTGACCGGCGCCGATCTCGACGTCGAGCACGATCGTGGGGTCGGACGTGTCACCGAAGCTGCGATCGAAGGAGACATCGACACCGTCCTCCGTGACGCCCCGGCCAGTTGGGCTAACTACCTCGACCTGACCCAGGCCCACGTCGGCGCTGACGGTCAGCGGCACGTCGCGCGGCACGTAGACGCGCAGGTCGCCGATCCCCAGCTCGGCGGTCACCTCGAGGTCCCGGCTGAGACGGTCGATGCCCTGCACGCCGGTGAGGTCGAGTCGGGCTTCGCCGATGCCGAGCTCCCACGGCCCCCGTGCCTCGGAGAGCGTTGTCGGCTGCCATTGGCGCTCGCCGACCTCTCCGTTTCCCCACGTAGTGACGTGTCCCGCGGCGACCGTGACGAACACCAGAGGGATGCCCAACACCACCAGCCAGCGAGCGCGGCCGAAGAGACTGCCGGCCAGGAGGCCGAGCGCGATGATGCCGAGGATCGATGCCGGATAGACGATCCAGTCAAGGTCGATGGCGTCGGCCAGCTCAAGCAACCAGAGCACGCCCGCGGTCAACGCGGCCGCGCTGATCGTCAGCACGCCGAGCATCGAACGCTCGCGACGCCGTGGTGGCGTCGGGGGCACGTATGGCCGCGGCGGCGCATACGGCGGGTAGCTCGGTGGGCCATAACCGCCGCCGGGGCTCGGCGCGTACGCCGGGGGCGTGGCGTATGCCGATGGCGGCGCAGTCGTCGCGGTCGCTGCAACTCCCGGGGGCGTGGCGGCTGCCGCTGGCGTCGAGGGGGTCTGCGGCGCTGTGTATGCGGCCGGCTGCCCGGCCTGGCCCGACCAGGACTCGTACTGGTACGGCGCTTGCGGTTGCGTCGGTGCCGCCGGGCCGGTGACTGGCTCTCCCGTAGCACCGTAGGCCACGGGCGTGGGTGGGGGTCCGGACGGCTGGCGGTCGCGGATGGCCAACCAGACGATGCCGCCGACGATCGCGATGATGATGAGCGGGCCGATGCCGGGACCGCCCCAGGGCCCCCACTCGCCGAGGAACCACAGCCCGCCGATGGCAACCGGCAGCAGCACGATGGCCGCGATCACGGCGAGCACGACGGTGAGCCCCCTGCCGTTGCGCTGTGCGAAGGCTTCGGCTGCGGACACGCGGGCACCGTCCTCGGGCACGAACAGCCAGGCGACGCCGTAGATCAGCAGGCCGGCTCCGCCGAACAACGTGAGCACGGCGAGTACGACGCGGGGGATCACTGGGTCGATGCCAAGGGTCCGACCGATGCCACCGCAGACGCCGGCGATGACCCGGTCGTCGACGCTGCGGCGCAGCGGCGGACGGGCCGAGGGCTGGGCGTTCGGCTGCGCAGTCGGCTGGCTGTAGGACGGCTGGGTGTACGGCGGCTGGGTGTACGGCGGCGGCGCATACGTGGGCGGAGGGTTCGGGGGCGCAGGTGATGCGGGCCCCGGCTCCGCGGACGATGCGCTGGGTTGTTCGGTCATGCCTCAACGATCCCCTCTGTGGCCCCTCGGCGACGACCACCACGACCCTGCGCTGTCCCTGGCTGCACCCTGAGGAGGAATCAGGGTGCAGACCGGGCCAGACGACGCTCGACCAGGGTCGACGTGGGCGACCATTGAGCGGTGCCGACCGACCGTCCGCTGCCGCCGCCTGACGCTGCGCTGACTGCTGGGCTGACTGCTGCACCGCGGCTCGCGCGGGTCCCCGAGGGTCGGCTCGTCGCCGGAGTAGCGCGAGGCCTCGGCCTGCACCTCGGCGTCGACCCGCTGATCATCCGGATCGCGTTCGTGCTGCTCACCTTCGCCAGCGGCGCCGGTGTTGTGATGTATGCGGCGTTCTGGGCGTTCGTGCCGCTCACCGATGACCCCGCATACGGGGCCGGGAAGCGGCTGTGGCCGAAGAAGGAGCCGGAGCCGGTGCCCACCGTGGCGCCGACGCCGACCCGCGCGGATCAGGCCGCTGACACCGGCCGGCTGATCGCACTGGCCGCGCTGGCGCTCGGTGTGATCCTGGTACTCAACCTCGTCGGGGTGGTGAACAGCGCCGCATGGGGCATCCCGCTGGTGCTCGGCGGAGTCGGCGTGGCCGTGCTGTGGCGACAGGCGGACGACGCGCAACGGGCTCGGCTGCGGGAGGCGGCGGGCCGGCAGGCCAGCGCCGGAGGCCGGATCGGCTGGGGGCGCACCCTGTTCGGCATCATCCTCGTGGTCGCCGGACTGATCGCGTTCCTGCTGGCGCAGGAGGGGATCTCGGCGGCGGCCAACGGCCTGCTCGCGGTCATCGTGGTGCTGACCGGCGCCGCCCTGGTTGCCGGCCCGTGGCTGTTCCGGCTGGGTCGCGAGCTCTCCGAGGAGCGGGTGCAGCGGGTGCGGTCGCAGGAGCGCGCCGAAATCGCGGCGCACGTCCACGACTCGGTGCTGCAGACGCTGACTTTGATCCAGCGGGCCTCCGACGACCCGAAGGAGGTCGTCCGCCTCGCCCGCGCTGAGGAGCGTTCGCTACGCAGTTGGCTCTACAAGCCGACGACGAGTTTCGGCGCGACCTTCTCCGGGGCGGTCGAGGCCCTCGCCGCCGAGGTCGAGGACGCGCATCGGACCCCGATGGACGTGGTCGTCGTCGGCGACTGCCAGCTCGACGCCTCGCTCGAGCCGCTCCTGCGGGCCAGCCGCGAAGCGATGGTCAACGCGGCCAAGTACGCGGCAGACGGCGGCCCGGTCTCGGTCTACGCCGAGGTCACTGCCGAGTCGGTCGAGTTGTTCGTGCGCGACCGGGGGCCGGGCTTCGACCTGGACAGCATCCCGGAAGACCGCATGGGAGTGCGGCAGAGCATCGTCGGGCGGATGGAGCGCGGGGGCGGGACTGCGACGATTCGCTCGACCAACGAGCAGGGGACCGAGGTCCGGCTGCAGATGGCGCGCGCGGCATGACCGATGGGAGCAACGATGCGACACGTGAGGATGGACCGGTGAGCGAGGAGCGAAAGCCGCGTGTTGTCCTGGTCGATGACCACCGGATGTTCCGAACCGGCGTCCAAGCCGAGCTGGGCGACGCCGTCGACGTGGTCGGCGAGGCCGAAGACGTGCGACAGGCGGTGAACGTTGTGCTTGCGACACGACCCGACGTCGTGCTGCTCGACGTACACCTGCCCGGCGGCGACGGCGCGACGGTGCTGCGCGAGTGCGCGGACAAGGTGCCCGACACGAAGTTCCTCGCGCTGTCGGTGTCCGACGCCGCCGAGGACGTGATCGCGACCATCCGGGCCGGCGCTCGCGGGTACGTCACGAAGTCGATCAGTGGGCCGGAGCTCGCGGACGCCGTACGTCGGGTCGCCGAAGGCGACGCCGTGTTCTCACCCCGGCTGGCGGGGTTCGTGCTCGATGCGTTCTCCAGCGGCGGGGTGGCTGCAGTCGACGAGGAGCTCGACCGGCTGACGACGCGCGAGCGTGAGGTCCTGCGCCTGATCGCGCGCGGCTACGCATACAAGGAGGTCGCGAAGGAGCTGTTCATCTCGGTGAAGACCGTCGAGACCCATGTCTCAGCCGTGCTGCGCAAGCTGCAGCTGTCGAACCGGCACGAGCTCACCCGATGGGCAGAGGCACGCCGCATCGTGTAGCCCCGGGCGTCCGGGCGCGGTGCCTGCCGCACCTGCGACGATGTGCCGCTGCTTCGGGATTCCATGAAGCGGCGGCACATCGTCGCGGAAGGCGACGCCTGCTAGGAGGACTGAGCGTCCGCGTCGGAGCCGAGGGTGACTGTCGTGGTCGCCGTCTCGCCGTTGCGTTCGTAGGTCAACGTGACCTCCTCGCCCGGCGCCATCGACCGGATCGCGGCCACGAGCCCGTCCGGGCCTTCGACGACCCGACCGTCCACGGCGGTGACCACGTCGCCGGCCTGCAGCCCGGCCTGCTCCGCCGCGCTGCCGGCCTCGACCTGTCCGAGGACCGCGCCGGGCGCGCCGTCGTCCTGGCTGCCGACCGAGACGCCGAGCCGGGCATGCGTGGCTTCGCCGCTCGAGATCAGCTCCTGCGCGATGCGGTGCGCGAGATCCACCGGGATGGCGAAGCCGAGCCCGATCGACCCGGACTGGCCGCCGGCGCCCAGGGAGGCGATCGCCGTGTTGATGCCGACCAGCCGACCCGACACGTCGACCAGCGCACCTCCGGAGTTGCCCGGGTTGATGGCGGCGTCAGTCTGGATCCCGTCGAAGACGGCACCATCGCCGCTTTGCTGGTCGCCGGTGCTGACCGGTCGGCCGAGCGCGCTCACGATACCGGTGGTCACCGTGCCCTCGAGGCCCAGCGGCGAGCCGACAGCCACGACCTGATCACCCACCCGCAGGTCCGCCGAGCTCCCGAAGGTGATCGGCTGAAGGTTGTCGACACCGTTGACCTTGACGACGGCGATGTCGGTCGACGGGTCGGTGCCGACCACCGTCGCGTCGGCGGTGCTGCCGTCGGAGAAGGTCACGATGATCTCACCGCCGCTGCCACCGCCCACGACGACGTGGTTGTTGGTCAGGATGTGGCCCTCTTCGTCCATCACGACGCCAGATCCCTCACCGGAACCGTCGGGCCCCGACACCTTGAGCGAGACCACGCTCGGCGTGACCTGCTCTGCGACCGCGGTCACTGACTGGGCCTCAGGCGCAGGCGCGCTGCCGGTCACAGTCCGGACCGTCGACACGGTCTCATTGTCGGCTGCGAGGTAGCCGGCCACACCACCCGCGGCCGCGCCGACCAGCCCGGCTGCGGCCGCGACCGCGAGCACCAACGCGACTCCGCGCATCGGCTTGCGATCCCGGCCGGGCGTGGGCGCTCCGCCGCCCGGGGGAGGAGGCGGCGGTGCCCACGGGTCGGTCGGCGCGGGCGCGGGCTGGACGCCCCAGCCGTGCGGAAAGGCCGGCTGCGGGGGCTGGCCCGACCCTGGGCTCGACTCCGGGCCGGGTGCGTATGTGGGGTGCGAAGGGAAGGTCGGCGTCTCAGTCATGGCATACAGGCTCGGGGCGGGACCTGAGAGCAGGCTGATCCCATGCTCAGAACGAGTTGAGATTTTGAGATTTCAGGCGTACGCCCGGCCGGGCAGCCGCAACGTGAGCAGCGCACCGCCGCCAGGTGCAGGGCCGGCAGCGACCCCACCGCCGTGCCGCTGCGCGACCTGCTGCACGATGGCCAGCCCGAGGCCGGACCCGGAGGTTCCCCGCGCGTCGGCCGACCGGTAGAAACGCTCGAACACGTGCGGGAGGTCCTCGGCCGCGATGCCCGGTCCCTGGTCGGCGACGTACAGGTGGCCGTTGATCAAGCGGACGGTGATTGTGCCCTCCGGGGGGCTCCACTTGGCCGCGTTGTCAAGCAGGTTGGTGGCTGCCCGCTCCAATGCCGGCGGGTCGCCGACCACCCACCACGGGGCCAGCTGAACGTCGAAGTCAACGCTCGGCGCCCGCCGACGAACGCGCTCGACCGAGCGTTCCACCACGGCGGCAAGGTCCAGCGTCTCGGCGACCGTCGCCGCCGGTGCGTCGTCCCGAGCCAGCTCGACGACGTCGCCGACGAGCACGGCCAGCTCGGCGACCTGCGCGCGGACGTCGTCGAGCAGGTCCGCACGCTCGTTCGGCGGCAGCGTGGCTCGGCCCGCCGCCGCGGCGTCATCGCTTTGGGCAAGCAGGTCCAGATTGGTGCGCAGGGAGGTCAGCGGTGTCCGGAGCTCGTGGCCCGCGTCGGCGACCAGCTGCCGCTGCCGCTCTCGCGACTCGGTCAACGCGGCGAGCATTTCGTTGAAGCGGGCCGCGAGTCGGCCGAGCTCGTCGGTTCCGGACACCTCGATCGGCGCGAGGTCGCCGGTCAGCGCAACCCGCTCGGCTGCGCTGGTGAGTCGCTCGACGGGACGCAGGCTGGCGCGCGCGACGGCTAGCCCGACCAACCCGGCGACCACAACGCCGATGCCGCCAACGACCGCGAGCACGAGCTTGAGCCGGTCGAGCGTGTCATCCAGCGGCTCGAGAGACTGCGCCAGGACGAGCGCGAACCCCTGGCCAGCAGGCACGGCCACGACTCGTTGGGCCGACTCGCCTCGGCCATCGGTCCGCAGCGAGCTGTCGGACTCCCCCCGCGCGACCGCGATCTCGCTCTGCCCGAAAGGCGCCGGGTTGCCGCCACGCGCGAAGAACTGCTGTCCGTCGGCGCGCACCAGCCCGATCCGGACGTCGCCGGCCCCCAACGCCTCGGCCGGCACTTGCACCAGCCTGGACGGGTCGGACAGCGGGCTGCCGACGGCGGACTCGGCCCGCGTCACCAGCGCGTCGTCCAACTGCTGGCTGAGCTGTCGGCTGACGGTCGCGTATGCGGCGACCGAAACGGCAGCGACGACGAGGGCGCAGGCGACGGCGACCAACAGAGCGATGCGCGCCCGCAGGGTCACAGAGGCTCCTCGCGCAGCACGTACCCGACGCCACGGACGGTCTGCACCAGACGCGGTTCGCCGCCCTCTTCAGTCTTGCGGCGCAGGTATCCGATGTAGACCTCGAGCGAGTTCGCGGTCGTCGGGAAGTCGTAGCCCCAGACCTCCTCGAGGATCAGGTCGCGAGTCAGGACCTGCTTGGGGTGGCGTAGGAGCAGCTCGAGCAGGGCGAACTCGGTACGGGTCAGCCGGATCTGCCGTTCACTGCGGCGCACCTCGCGGGTCGACGGGGACAGGCTCAGGTCCGCGAACTGCAGCACGCGCTCGTCGGCGTCATGGGCGGAGTCGCTCGGCTTGCGGCGCAGCAGGGCCCGCAGTCGGGCCAGCAGCTCGTCGAGTGCGAACGGCTTGGGAAGGTAGTCGTCGGCGCCCGCGTCCAACCCGGCGACCCGGTCGCTCACGGCGTCACGCGCGGTCAGCACGAGCACTGGCACGTCGTTGCCGGCGGCGCGCAGCGCGCGGCATACGGCCAACCCGTCCAGCCGCGGCATCGAGACGTCGAGCACCAGGAGATCTGGCTGTTCGGACCCGGTCTTCTCCAACGCTTCGACGCCGTCCGCGGCGAGCACGACGTCGTAGCCGTTGAAGGTCAACGACCGGCGTAGTGACTCCCGCACGGCCGGGTCGTCGTCGACCACGAGGACTCGCACGGAGGCAGTCTGCCCAAGCGGGCTGAGCGATGCCTGAAAAGCCACAAGCCCCCCCGCGAATGTGGACCTTGGCGGGGTTGGAACACGGCGCCGACACCGCAACGGTCCACACTCGCGAGGACGGCTGGCGCTACGGGACCCTCGTCACCCGAAAGACCTCGGCCCGCCTGCCTGCCGGCAGTCCGCCGCGCTGCGCGATCTCTTCGCCCCAGGAGCCGAGTCGCTGCTCCAAGTCCGCCCAATGGCCGGTCTGCGACTCGTGCGCCCGCAACGCGCGGACCTTGTCGTCAAATGTGTCGGTGATGTCGACCCAGTGGTTCTGGTGCTCGAACGGCGCGGCCATCACCCACACCTGGTGCACTGTCCAGGCATCCAGGCTCTCCTCGGTGCGTAGCGTCGGGTGCGCGTACGGGTTCCTGGCGTCCGGGTAGATCGCGAAGATCGCGGCCTCACCCGCGGCCAGGTGATCCGGGTGCGCGCTCGGGATGCGCTCCCAGTTGCGCTCCGGCGACTGGATCAGCATCCGCTGCGGCCGGACCTGCCGGATCACCCGGCTGATGTCGTACCGCAGCTCGTGCGTGACGTAGAGCTCGCCGTCCGTGTAGCCGAGGAACCGGACATCCTCGACACCGATCGCCCTGGCGGCGGCCACCTGCTCCTCCCGCCGAATGCGCGGGATGTCCGATCTCGGGACTTCATCGTCGAACCCACCCGCGTCGCCGTCGGTGCAGACGCAGTACGTGACCTCCATCCCGGCCCGGACGAAGGAGGCGATCGTCCCGGCGGCGCCGAAGTCGATGTCGTCGGGGTGCGCCGTGACCGTGAGGACGCGCTCGACCCCGTCGTCGGTGCGCGGATCGTCGATCGGCACGCTCGCCATCCTAGGAAGACCGGCTACCCACATGGAATCGCTCGCCGTGCCCGCGTGGGCGGGGAGCCATGTCGTCTGCCGCACGTACGCTGGCGGTCGAGATGCCCACCCGCTACGACGACCTCCCGCTGCCGGACCTGAGCCGCAGCGCGACCGCCACCGGGCCGCCCACCGAGGTCGACGACGAGATCAGCGACCCGCATCCACGGCCAGTCACCGATCCATCGCAGCTGCTCGACGGGCTCAACGACCCGCAGCGTGCGGCCGTCGTGCATGATGGCTCTCCGCTGCTCATCGTCGCCGGTGCTGGCTCCGGCAAGACGCGTGTACTGACTCACCGGATCGCATACCTGCTCGCGGCGCGTGACGTCCAGCCTGGGCAGATCCTCGCGATCACGTTCACCAATAAGGCAGCCGGTGAGATGCGAGCCCGGGTCGCGGCGCACGTCGGCAGCCGCGCCAAGTGGATGTGGGTGTCGACTTTCCACTCGGCCTGTGTGCGCATCTTGCGGCGCGAGGCGAAGCGGCTCGGCTTCACCTCCTCGTTCTCGATCTATGACGCCGCGGACTCCCAGCGGCTGATGGCCCAGGTCACCAAGGAGCTCGACCTCGACCCGAAGAAGTTTCCGCCGCGCTCGTTCTCGAACCAGGTCAGCAACCTCAAGAACGACCTCATCGACCACGAGTCGTATGCGGCCAAAGCCGCGAACCCGACCGAGAAGACCCTCGGCCAGGCGTATGCGATCTACCAGCGGCGGCTTGCCGAGGCCAACGCGATGGACTTTGACGACCTGATCATGACCACGGTCAACCTGCTCCAGGCATTCCCCGACGTGGCCGAGCACTACCGTCGACGGTTCCGCCACGTGCTGGTCGACGAGTACCAGGACACCAACCACGCGCAGTACGTGCTGGTGAAGGAGCTGTCCTCGCCGCACGGCGACGAGGTGCCGGCCGCCGAGCTGTGTGTAGTCGGCGACGCCGACCAGTCGATCTACGCCTTCCGCGGGGCGACGATCCGCAACATCCTGCAGTTCGAGCAGGACTACCCGGACGCGACGACGATCCTGCTCGAGCAGAACTACCGCTCCACGATGACGATCCTCGACGCGGCGAACGCCGTCATCGCCAAGAACAAGGGCCGTAAGCCGAAGAACCTGTGGTCCGAGCGCGGCGCGGGATCGCCGATCGTGGCCTATGTCGCCGACAACGAGCACGATGAGGCGGCTTTCGTCGCGCGGACGATCGATGCCCTCACCGATGCGGGGGAGGCACAACCCGGACAGGTCGCGGTCTTCTACCGGACCAACGCGCAGTCCCGGGTGTTCGAGGAGGTATTCATCCGGGTCGGCCTGGCGTACAAGGTTGTGGGCGGGGTCAGGTTCTACGAACGGCGGGAGGTCCGCGACGCGCTCGCATACCTGAGGGTGCTGACGAACCCCGAGGACAGCGTCTCGTT
>JBEVHX010000047.1:0-6330 GCA_040510995.1 Candidatus Nanopelagicales bacterium | reverse complement strand
GTGGTGGACGTCGAGCATGAGCTTCTCAGCCTTCCCCTTTGGGTAGCCGAAGTAGGTCTGGAACACGTAGGTCACGTACGACATCAGATTGATCGGGTCATTCCAGACGATGGTGATCCACGGCCGCTCGATCTCCACGACCTCTTCAGAGGCCGGACGCTCGAGCTCGACCGGTGCGACGGACACACGGCCATGCTGCCACCTACGCTGCCTAGAGTGAGGAGCCCGTCCGAGGCGTCGACGGCGCTGCTGACCGACCACTACGAGCTGACGATGCTGCGGGCCGCACTGCGCAGTGGAGCGGCATACCGCCAGACAGTCTTCGAGGTCTTCTGCCGGCGACTTCCGGAGGGTCGCCGCTACGGCGTCGTCGCCGGCACAGGACGGCTGCTGTCCGCGATCGAGTGCTTCCGCTTCGGCGACGCCGAGCTGAGTGATCTGCGCGAGCGTCGAGTGGTCGATGACGCAACGCTGGACTTCCTCGCCGGTTATCGCTTCTCCGGTGACATCCGGGGATACGGCGAGGGCGAGGTCTACCTGCCCGGGTCACCGCTGCTGGTCGTCCAGTCCACGTTTGGAGAGGCGGTTCTGCTCGAGACCCTGGTGTTGTCGATCCTCAACCATGACAGCGCCATCGCCGCGGCGGCCTCCAGGATGCGAATTGCGGCCGGTGACCGTGCGCTCATCGAGATGGGCTCACGCCGCACCCATGAGGATGCGGCGGTCGCCGCGGCCCGGGCCGCATACATCGCCGGGTTCTCAACCACCTCGAACCTGGAGGCGGGCCGCCGGTACGGCATCCCGACGACCGGGACGAGCGCCCACGCGTTCACTCTGGTGCACGACGACGAGCTGAGTGCGTTCGAGGCGCAAGTCGCCGCCTTGGGTCCCAACACGACCCTGCTGGTCGACACACACGATGTCGACGAAGGCGTTGCCCATGCACTGCATGCCGGCGGCCCCGATCTCGGCGCAGTCCGGCTCGATTCCGGAGACCTTGTCGAGCAGGCGCGTCGGGTCCGCCGTCAGCTCGACGGGCTCGGCGCCAGGTCGACCAGGATCGTCGTCACGAGCGACCTCGACGAGTACGCAATCGGCGCGCTCGCTTCCGCCCCCGTCGACGCGTACGGGGTAGGCACGTCGCTCGTAACCGGCTCCGGCGCGCCGACCGCGGCGCTTGTGTACAAGCTGACCGCGCGGGCGCTGAGCGCCCATCCATCGGCACACCTCGAACCGGTCGCGAAGACCTCCGTGGGCAAGCCCAGCCGAGGCGGCGTCAAGTGGGGGTACCGGCGACTGGACGCGCATGGAGTCGCGACTGAGGAAGCGGTCCTTGTTGGTGACCAACCGTGGAGCGACCGGCCAGGCCTGCGACCGCTCATGCACTCGCTTGTCAGTGAGGGCGAAGCGGTCGGCCACGAGCCGGTCGACCGAGCTCGGGAGCGGCATGCGGCTGCAGTTGCCGAGCTTCCGGAGTCCGCCCACCGGCTTTCTCGAGGCGATGTCGCCATTCCGACCGTGTTTCATACGCTGGAGCCGTGACCAACGCCCTCCTCGTCGTCGACGTGCAGAACGACTTCTGCGAAGGCGGCTCACTGGCGGTCCGGGGCGGGGCGGCCGTCGCGGCGGCGATCACCGATCACCTGCGCGAGGGACCGGCATACGACCACGTGGTCGCGACCCGCGACCAGCACGTCGACCCCGGCGGCCACTTCGCGAGCGACCCAGACTTCGTCGACACCTGGCCACCGCACTGCGTGGCCGGCACGCCCGGCGCAGAGCTGCATCAGGCCCTTGACCGCTCACGGATCGAAGCGGTGTTCGACAAGGGCGAGCACGCCGCGGCATACAGCGGGTTCGAGGGGTTCGAGCCCGGCGGCGCATCGCTGGCGCACTGGCTGCGCTCGCACGATGTCACCCACGTCGACATCGTCGGGATCGCCACAGACCACTGTGTCCGCGCAACAGCGCTCGATGCTCGGCGGGAGGGCTTCGAGGCGCGCGTGCTGCTCGGCCTCACCGCTGGAGTGCTGAAGTCGACGACCGAGGCCGCGATCGAGCTGATGCGCGAGGCCGACATTGAAGTGGAGGGCTCTACCCTCAAACCGTGACCATCCCACCGCCGTCGCCCGCGCTGCCTGCCAGCCCGCTCCTGGAACGCATCCGCTCGTCCGTGATCGGCGATGACCAGGTGATGCCGGGGCCGTACGGGTCGCGTCGGGTGACCTATGCCGATTACACCGCCAGCGGTCGCGCGCTGTCGTTCATCGAGGACTTCCTGCGCAGTGAGGTGCTCCCGCGGTACGCGAACACGCACACCGAAAGCAGCGGCACCGGGTTGCAGACGACCCGCCTGCGGGAGGACGCCCGGCAGATCATCCACGACGCAGTGCACGGCGACGAGGACACCTGCGTCATCTTCTGCGGCTCAGGTTCGACCGGGGCGATCGACAAGTTGATCGGCATCCTTGGGTTGCGGCTGCCGGCCGATCTCGATGCGCGCTATGCCCTCTCGGCGTTGATCCCCGAGGCTGAACGACCGGTGGTGTTCATCGGGCCGTTCGAGCACCACAGCAACGAGCTGCCGTGGCGGGAGTCGATCGCGGACGTCGTGCAGATCCCGGAGGACCCGGACGGGCACATCGACATCGACGCGCTCGAGAAGGCGTTGGTCGAGTATGCCGACCGGCCGCTACGGATCGGGTCGTTCTCGGCGGCGTCCAACGTGACTGGCATCGTCACCAACACGCGCCGCCTCTCGGCGTTGCTGCACGAGCACGGTGCGCTGGCCTTCTGGGATTTCGCGGCAGCGGCGCCGTATGTCGACATCGAATTCGCCGCTGCGGCCGGCGAGCCGCTGTCATACAAGGACGCGATCTTCCTGTCTGCGCACAAGTTCATCGGCGGACCGGGAACGCCGGGTGTGCTCGTGGTCCATCGGCAGCTGCTGACCAACTCGGTGCCCGACGTCGTCGGCGGCGGGACGGTCGCATACGTGAACCCGCTGGAGCACGTCTATCTGTCCGACCCGGTGCACCGGGAGGAGGGTGGGACGCCGGCAATCGTCGAGTCGATTCGCGCCGGCCTGGTGTTCCAGCTCAAGTCAGCGGTCGGGGTTGAGGCGATCCGTGCATACGAGGAGGACTTCCTCCGTCGAGCAGTCACCGCGTGGTCGGAGCATCCGAACATCGAGATCCTCGGCAACACCGAGGCGGAGCGGCTGTCGATCGTGTCCTTCGTGGTGCGGCGGCATCGCGGTCGTTACCTGCACCACAACTTCGTCGTCGCGCTGCTCAACGATCTGTTCGGCATCCAGTCGCGTGGCGGCTGCTCGTGCGCCGGACCCTACGGGCATCGCCTGCTCGGCATCGACCTCGAGCGGTCGCACGAGTTCGAACGCGAGATCACTCATGGCTGCGAGGGGATCAAGCCGGGCTGGGTCCGGATCAACTTCAACTACTTCATCTCTGAAGCCGTGTTCGCGTATGTGGTTGCGGCGGTGGCGCTGGTCGCCGAGCACGGCTGGCTGCTGTTGCCGGACTACACGTTCGACCAGGCCTCCGGACTGTGGCGGCATCGGCTCGGGCCGGTCGAGCCGCCGCTTCGGCTGCGCGAGGTCGCCTACGCCGACGACGGCACGATGACCTACCCGCATACCCGGGTCACCGCTCCCGAGTCGGTGTTGGACGCCTACCTCGAGCAGGCGAGAGAGCTGTTCGCCGCTCGGGCCGTGTCGGCACCGGCACTGGACGCGAGGCCGGCCGGCGTCACCGACGACTTCGAGCACCTGCGCTGGTTCGAGCTCCCCGAGGTCTGTCTCACCCCCTGACTCGCGCGCACGAAGAGCGGATGTCATTCCTGCCGGGGAGTGACATCCGCTCTCGTGGACTCGAGCGACAGGGCTGGCGTCAGCCGGACGTGCTGTCCTCGGCCGGGCCAGACAAGCCCAGCCCGCGCGCCCAGGTCCAGGCATATGCCGGGTCCTCGCACTCGAGCGCCCCGGGGCCGAGGTCGAGCGGGCGGAACGTGTCGACCATGACCGCGAGCTCGTCGGTGGCCGCCTTCCCGATCGAGGCCTCAACCGAGCCCGGCTGCGGGCCGTGGGTGAACCCGCTGGGGTGCAACGAGATCGAGCCGAGCTCGATGCCGGCGCCCTTGCGGCTCATGAAGTCGCCGCCGACGTAGAAGAGCATTTCGTCGCTGTCGACGTTCGCGTGGTTGTACGGGGCCGGGATGCCCTGCGGGTGGTAGTCGAACAGCCGTGGCACGAATGAACAGATGACGAAGTGCGGCCCCTCGAAGGTCTGGTGCACCGGCGGCGGCTGGTGAAGCCGGCCGGTGATCGGCTCGAAGTCGTGGATCGAGAACACGTACGGATACAGGCAGCCGTCCCAGCCCACGACGTCGAACGGGTGGTGCGCATAGGTGTACTGCGTCCAGCCACTGCGATGCCGTACGAGAACCTCGACCTGCTCGCCGTCCTCAACGTGTGGCTGCTGTGGGCCACGCAGGTCGCGCTCGCAGTATGGCGCGTGCTCCAGAAACTGCCCCTTCGCCGACAGGTACCTGCGCGGCGGACCGATGTGCCCGGTGGCCTCGATCGTGAGCAGCCGCAACGGTTCTCCCGGGTCGGGCCGCCAGCGATGGGTGGTCGATGTTGGGATGACGACGTAGTCGCCGGACCCGACTGACAGCTGACCGAACACCGTGTCGAGGACGCCGGAGCCCGACTCGACGTACACGCACTCGTCGCCGACCGCGTTGCGGTACAACGGGCTGGCGGTGTCGGCCGCGACGTAGGACATCCGCACGTCGCCGTTGGCCATGAGCACCTGCCGGCCGGTGACCGCGTCCGCCGACCCGGCGTCCAGCTTGTGGGTCAGGAAGTGCCGCGGCTTCAGCGGATGGTTCGGGGTCAGCGGTGCGACTGGCGAGTCGATGGCCTTGGCCTCGAGGATGGCCGTCGGCAGCCCCCGGTGGTACAGCAACGAGGAGTCGTTCGAGAAGCCCTCGACGCCCATGAGCTCCTCGGCGTACAGGCCGCCGTCCGGGCGGTGGAACTGGGTGTGCCGCTTGCGCGGGATCTGTCCAACGGTGCGGTAGTACGCCACGGCATGGCCTCCTGGAACACGTCGATCGCGTCCGATAATCGGACGTCGTTGTCCTGTCACAGAACGATGGGCTAGCGTCCCCTTCCATGTCAACGGGCTCGCCGATCCGCGGTCTGCTGTTCCGGCTGATCGACGACGCGGCCGTCTTCCCGCCGGGAAACGCCTCCGTCGCAACTGCGGTCGAGGAGCACCGCAGGCATCGACGCGCCTGGTATGCGGACTGCATCGGCCCCCTCCTGCTGCGCCCGGCACAGGTCGCGGGTGCGCTCGACCTGCTGCGCAGCGGCGACGACCTCGGCATCGGCCTGGTCGCACAGAGCGGCCTGCTCGACGTCGCGTATGCACGGGACCTGCTGCTGGACCACGACGAGTCCGCCGCGCTCGTGCAGATCGAGGTCGCGCTGCCGGCGGCCCACGACATCGGGGCCGCCACTCAGACGCTGCTGACCGAGCTCGCGTTCTCGGTCCCGACCTACGTCGAAGTCCCGCGCACCGGCTGGCAGCCGGCACTGGACGTGCTGGCCGAGGACGGCGCGGAGCACGCCAAGTACCGGACCGGCGGCGAGACACCGCAGGCGCACCCGTCGGAGTCTGAGCTCGCTGCGTTCCTGCGCGGCTGCCTGGACCGCAACCTCGGCTTCAAGCTGACGGCCGGCCTGCACCATGCGGTGCGCACGACGACGGATCGGGGCTTCGAGCAGCACGGGCTGCTCAATGTGCTCGCCGCGGTGACCGCAGGTCTCGATGGCGCAGACCACGGCGACCTCGCGGCGCTGCTCGCAGACCGTTCCGTCGACTCGCTCGTGGCCCTCGTGGACAAGGCAGACGTCGCCGCGGTGCGCCGGGTGTTCCGGTCTTTCGGCTGCTGCGGGGTGACCGACCCGCTCGACGAGCTCGTCGTACTCGGGTTGCTCAGCCCGGAGGACTGATGGCCGCCGGATCGCGCGGCCCGTTCGGGCTGCACAACCTCCCGTTCGGCGTGGTGTCCGGGCTCGGCCCGGTGCCAGCTGTGGTCGTCCGCGTTGATGATCGCGTCGTCGACCTGGCCGGGCTGGCTCGTGACGGAAGGATGAGGCAGCCACCGCAGCTCTTCGAGGGCGGCACCCTCGACACTTTCCTGGCGGCCGGACGCGCGACTTGGACGGCGACCCGGCGGGAGCTGCAGGAGCTGCTCGCCGACGTGGGAGCAGAGGCCCTGCCCGGTGGTGCGCTGGCCGAC
>JBEVHX010000046.1:0-6646 GCA_040510995.1 Candidatus Nanopelagicales bacterium | reverse complement strand
GTTGTTGGTGTGGTTGTCGGCCTTTTGCTCTTTTTTTCTCTTTTGGGGGGTGTGGCGCTATTACTCTTGGTGGTTGGGCGGTTTTCCGTCCTCTAGGCGAAGTGGGGGGGCCGGCCCCCCGCCCCCGACCCGAGCTGCCTCGAATACCTCACTCACGATGGTGCGTACGAGCTCGCGCAGCACGTCGTCCTTGTCCGTGAAGTAGACGTACGTCGTGCCGTGCGAGACGCCGGCAGCGCGCGCGATGTCTCCCATTCGAGTCGCGGTGAATCCCTTCAGCTCGAACACCTCACGGGCAGCGGCAAGAAGTGCATCGCGGGTCCGGCGGCCGCGGTCGGTCTGCGGCGCGCGCACGCTCAGGCCCTGGGTCATGGCAGGAGGTCAGCGGGGACGTCGACCACTCGGGCGCGCAGCAACTCGGACAGGCCCTTCGCCTGCGGGTCGAGCAGGGCGTTCTCGGCGACGCCGCGCCCGAGCAGGCCGTGCACGACGAAGTTCAGCGCGCGCAGGTTCGGCAGCTCGAACCGCTCGGTGCGGTGGGGTCGGGTCTCAGGCAGCAGATCGTGGAAGCGGTCGACCGTGAGCAAGGTGTGCAGCCACTCGTATGCGGGGTCGTCGCGGGCCCAGACACCGACGTTCGCGTTGCCGCCCTTGTCCCCCGACCGAGCCCCGACCACCCGGCCCAACGGTGCCCGCACCGTCGCCCCCCACTTCCTCCGCGAATGGGGACGTTGGCGGGGTTGGGCCACGGTCCGCACCCGGCCAGCGTCGACATTGCCGGCAGGAAGGGGGACCGGACGGCCGTCGATCGTGACCTGCTGCTGGACCAGGTCGGTGGCGATAGTGGTGGGCCAGTAGACCCCGTACGGCGCCGCCTCGCTCGGCATGGTGGTCGCGAAGTAGCCCGGGTAGCAAGCCAGGCCGATCTCGACGAGGACGCTGGCGAACGATCGGCCGACCTTGGCCGGATCGCGATCGCGCGCGGTGACCCGCAGGTGGGCCTGCGCCTGCGCGGTCGTCGCGGGGTCGTCCGCCACCGGCGCGGAGATCAGCTCGACTTCGAGGTGCTCGACCTCCGGCAGGTCCCCGCGCAGGGTTCGCTCGGCGAGCGCAGCCTTCGCGGGCACGTCGAGGCCGGTCAGCACGAGCGTCATCGTGTTCCGGTACCCACCGAGGTAGTTGATGGCCACCTTGAGCCGATCGGGCGGCGGGTGCCCCGTGACCTCCATCACCCGCACCCGGTTCGCCCCCACCTGGTCGAGCCGGATGCTGTCGAACCGTGCCACGACGTCGGGATTCACGTATGCCGGTCCGGCAATCTCGTACAAGAGCTGCGCGGTCACGGTACCCACGTCGACCAGGCCGCCGGTGCCCTCGTGCTTCGTGATGACGCTGCTGCCGTCGTCCGCAACCTCGGCGATCGGGAAGCCGACATGACTCAGTCCGGGGACCTCGCTGAAGAAGGCGTAGTTGCCACCGGTGACCTGGGCGCCGCACTCGATCGCGTGCCCGGCGACGACCGCGCCGGCGAGCTCGTCGAGCCGCATCGGCGACCACATGTGCCACCAGGCGGCCGGACCGACGACCAATGCGGCGTCGGTGACCCGCCCGGTGACGACCACGTCGGCGCCGGCGCCCAACGCGGCCGCAACACCGAACCCGCCGAGGTAGGCGTTCGCCGTCAACGGTGCCGCGCCAACTTCTGCGAGCTTCTCGCCGGTGTCGAGGTTGACCAGCTCCTCGCCTGCCGCCCGCAGCTCGTCCAGCCGCGGCATCAGGTCGTCGCCGGTGACGACCCCGATGCGCGGCGCGAGACCAAGGCGGTCAGCCAGCTCGCGTAGCGCATCCGCGCAGCCCTGCGGATCGAGCCCACCGGCGTTGCTCACCACCCGGATCCCGCGGTCGAGGCAGGTACCGAGCACCTGTTCCATCTGCGTGAGGAAGGTACGCGCGTAGCCGCTGCCCGGCCCGCGCTTCAGCCGGGTCCGCGCGAGCAGCAGCATGGTCAGCTCGGCGAGCCAGTCGCCGGTGAGCACGTCGATCGACCCACCGTCCACCATTTCTCGCGCAGCACTCAGCCGGTCGCCGTAGAACCCCGAGCAGTTCGCGATGCGGACCGGTCGGCGACTCATGGCGCCGCCAGCACGATCAGCACCTGGTGCGCTTCGACACTGTCGCCCAGCTCCACGAGCACCTGCTCAACCACGCCGTCGGCGTCGGCGGTGATCCGATGTTCCATCTTCATCGCCTCGAGCCGGACCAGCGTCTGCCCGCCTGCCACCGCTTCCCCGGCCGCGACCTCGACCGCGATGACCGTCCCCGGCACCGGTGCTGTCGGACCGCGCGACGCGACCTCGTGCACGGAGGCCATGAAGCGGGGCACTTCGCGCAGCATGGACTCGCCGGCCACCGTTCGCACATGCAACGTGCGGTGCTCGACCTCGCCGTATGCGGCCACGTCGTACCGGCGTCGTAGGCCGTCGAACACGAGGTCGATCCCGCTCTCGTCAACGCCGTGCACCGTCGCGGTGTTCGGAACGCCGTCCACCGTGCAGGTCCACATTGGCATCAGCGTTTCTGCATGATCAACGGCGATGGGGGTGCGGTCGTAGTCGACCGTGCGTGTGGTACCGGCGAGGCCGAACTCGCGATGTTGCGGGACGCCGCGGACATTGCGCCAGCCGCTCGGTGCGAACCCGCATGCCCCCGCCGCCGACCGGGCGGAAGCGGCACACCACAGCACGGCCGCGACCAGGTGCGCGGTCAGCTCCGAGGCCGGCAGTGCCGGATCAAGCAACTGTGGCTGTCGCTCGAGGAAGTCCGTCGTCGTCGCGCCCGCACGGAACTCGGCCGACTCGAGGATCGACACCAGCGAGGCGACGTTCGTCGCCACTCCGTGGAGCCGGCTGCGGCGCAGTGAGCTAGCGAGCAGAGTCGCCGCCGCGTCACGCGTCCCGCCGTGCGCGATGGCCTTGGCCAGCATCGGGTCGTAGAACGGCGAGACGGTGGACCCGGTCTCGACGCCGCTGTCCCAGCGCACGGCACCATCCGGTTCGAAAAGCTCGATCCGGCCGGTCGACGGCACATGGCCCGTCGCTGGGTCTTCGGCATACAACCGAACCTCGATCGCATGCCCGACCGGCTCGCTGGTGAGCGTTGCGACGTCGAGTGGCTGGCCCATCGCAATCAGCAGCTGCTCGCGGACCAGGTCGAGTCCGGGTCGCACCAGCTCGGTCACTGCGTGCTCGACCTGAAGGCGCGTGTTCATCTCGAGGAAGAAGAACTCCTGCGCATCGCCCTCGCCGGTTACCAGGAACTCGACTGTGCCGGCGCCGACGTAGTCGATGACTCGGGCGGCCCTTACTGCGGCTGCGCATATCGCCGTGCGCGTCGCGGCGGTGATGCCCGGTGACGGCGACTCCTCGACGATCTTCTGATGCCGGCGCTGAATCGAGCACTCACGCTCCCCGAGGTGCACGAGGGTTCCGTATGCGTCGCCGAGCAGCTGAACCTCGACGTGCCGCGAAGGGCTGAGCCAGCGTTCGAGGAACACCTCGTCGTCGCCGAAGGCCGCGGCAGCCTCCCGTTGCGCAGTCCGCACCCCCTCGACGACGCCGTCGGGGTGATGAACAAGGCGCATCCCCTTGCCTCCGCCACCCGCGGAAGCCTTGACCAGCAACGGGAAACCGACCTTCGCAGCCGCGTCCAGCCAGTCCTGCTGGTCGTCACCGGACGGTTCGGCCGAGGGCATGACCGGAACCCCGACCGCGGCCACCAACGCCTTCGCCGCGACCTTCGACGACATCGCGGCGGTCTGCTCCCACGTCGGACCGACCCACACCAACCCGGAGTCGACGACCGCGCGCGCGGCGTCGGCGTTCTCGGCGAGGAACCCGTACCCGGGGTGGATCGCGTCCGCACCGGTTCGCCGCGCGGCAGCGATCACCTTGCCGATGTCGAGGTAGGTCGCGGCGCTGGTCTCGCCCTCCAACGGCACCGCGACGTCGGACTCGCGCACGAACGGTGCGGCCGCGTCCGGATCGCTGTAGACCGCCACCGTCCCGATGCGCATGGCGCGTGCCGTCCGGAAGATCCGGCGGGCGATCTCGCCCCGGTTGGCGACGAGCAGTCGCTGGACGCGGTGACGCTCAGGCATCCCTCGTCACATCCGGAAGACGCCGTAGGAAGTTGCGCCGGTGACCGGAGCGCTGTGCGTCGCCGAGAGGGCCAGCCCGAGGACGATGCGGCTGTCCCGCGGATCGATGATCCCGTCGTCCCAGATCCGCCCGGTGGCGAACAAAGCGCTCGACTGCTCCTCGACCATGCCTTCGACAGTGCTGCGCATCTGCGCATCGGCATCGTCATCGAAGGGCAGACCCTGCTTGTCCGCGCGCTGCCGCTGCACGATCGACAGCACACCGGCGAGCTGCTTCGGGCCCATGACCGCTATCCGCGAGTTCGGCCAGGAGAAGACGAACCGCGGGTCAAATGCCCGCCCGCTCATTCCGTAGTTGCCGGCGCCATACGACGCGCCGAGCATCAGCGTGATGTGCGGCACTGTGGAGTTGGAGACGGCGTTGATGAGCATTGCGCCGTGCTTGATGATGCCGGCCCGCTCGTACCGGCTGCCGACCATGAAGCCGGTGATGTTCTGCAGGAAGACCAAAGGCGTGTCCTGCCGGTTGCACAGCTGGATGAACTGTGCGCCCTTCTGCGCCTCCTCGCTGAACAGGATGCCGTTGTTGGCAAGCACGCCGATCGGGTAGCCGTGCAAGGACGCCCAGCCGCAAACCAGCTGGGCCCCATACAGCGGCTTGAACTCCTCCAGGACGCTGCCGTCGACAATCCGCGCGAGTACCTCGCGGATGTCGTACGGCGTGCGCGCGTCCTCCGGCACCACGCCGAGCAGCTCATCGATGTCGTATGCAGGAGCCGCGGCGGGCGAATACGACGGACCGAGCTTGTGCCACCGAAGGTTTCGGACGATCTGGCGGCCGAGCCGCAACGCATCGGGCTCGTCGAAGGCGAGGTAGTCGGCCAGACCGCTGACCCGCGCGTGCATGTCGGCCCCGCCGAGGGTCTCGTCGTCGACGTCCTCGTCGATGGCCATCTTGACCAGTGGCGGACCACCGAGAAAGACGCGCGCCGAGCCCTGCTGCAGAACCGTGTAGTCGGACAGCCCGGGCAGGTACGCCCCGCCGGCCGTGCTGGACCCGAAGACCAGCGTGATCGTCGGGACGCCATCGCGGGACAGCTGCGTGAGGTTGCGAAAGACCTCGCCGCCGGGCACAAAGATGTCCGCCTGCTTGGGCAGGTCCGCGCCACCCGACTCCGTCAGGTTGACCAGCGGAAGTCGGTTGGCGTGCGCAATCTCCTGTGCGCGCAGCATCTTGCGCACGCTGGTCGGCGACTGGGCGCCACCCTTGACCGTCGGATCGTTGGCGCCGATCAGGCACTCGACACCCTCGACGACGCCGATACCGGTGATGACTCCGCCGCCCAGCGGATCGTCGCTGCCCCAGCCGGCGAGCGCCATCAGCTCGAGAAACGGGGCGTCCCGGTCGAGCAGCAGCTGGATCCGCTCGCGCGGCAGCATCTTGCCGCGGTCGCGGTGCCGTTGGACGTACCGCTCGCCGCCGCCCTCGTGCAGCTTGGCCTGCTCGGATTCGAGCTGTTCGACGAGAGCGGCCATCGCGGCGCGGTTGGCCGCATACTCCGCCGACCTGGTGTCGACGTGCGTGCGCAACCGCATGAACCCGCCCGAAACCGTCGCCCAAGGAAGTTGACGTGTTTGTCAACTCTGACACAGGAGCCCGCGGGCACGCTACAACTTCGGCATGGACGACTGGACGCGGGCCGTGGCCGAGGAACTGGGGGTCGATCTCAACACGCTGGATACCAACCTCGACCGGGCGCAGCTGATCGCGCTCGCGAAAGATGTCGCCCACTTCGCCGACCGCCCGACCGCCGCGATCACCGCGTTCTTGGTCGGCTACAGCGCCGCACTGCACGGCGGCAACCCCGAGTCGGTCTCCCAGGCCACATCGTCCGCCCGGATGCTGGCCAGATCGTGGCGCGACGAGCGCGACCAGGAAGGCATCGGCGGCGAGTCTTGACCGTGTTCCACGGGTTGGGTGGGGCTCCGATTCTCCGTGCAGGCTTGTCCCGTCATTTGGAGCGTGGGTGAGAGGGTCCGGCCCGTGTACGCGATCACGTTCGAGCAGCCAGGCGATCCCGAGGTCCTGACCTGGACCCGAGTCGACGACCCGGTCGCGGGACCGAATGAAGTTGTCCTCGACGTGGCCGCGTCGGCCGTCAACCGCGCCGATCTGCTGCAGCGACAAGGCTTCTACAACCCGCCGCCCGGTGCCTCGAGCATCCTGGGGATGGAGGCCAGCGGCGTGATCAGCGCCGTCGGCCACGAGGTCGAGGGCTGGTCGGTGGGCGACGAGGTGTGCGCGTTGCTCGCTGGTGGCGGGTATGCGACCCGTGTTGTCGTTCCCGCTGGACAGGTGATGCCGGTGCCGGCTGGCGTCGACCTGGTGACCGCCGCCGCGTTGCCGGAGGCCACCTGCACGGTCTGGTCCAACGTGTACATGCTGGCCGCGTTGCGGCCGGGGGAGACGATCCTCATCCATGGCGGCGC
>JBEVHX010000045.1:0-2720 GCA_040510995.1 Candidatus Nanopelagicales bacterium | reverse complement strand
GGGCCCGGGCGATCGGACTGGACGACGAGGAGAACGAGACCGACCGATGAGGTTTACCAGCGAGCACGATCAGCTGCGCAAGCTCGTGCGCGAGGTCGTGGACACCGAGATCAACCCAAATGTCGACCGCTGGGAGGCCGCGCCCCCGTTCCCGGCACACGACTTGTTCCCGAAACTCGGCGCGCTTGGGCTGCTCGGCCTCGAGTACGACCCGGCGTACGGCGGCCAGGGTGCAGACCACTCCTTCACTCTCGTGCTGTTCGAGGAGCTCGGTCGAGTCGAGTGCGCCGGCGTGCCGATGGCGATCGGCGTGCAGGCCGGGATGGCCACCCCAGCGCTGCACCAGTTCGGCAGCCACGAGCTGAAGGAGCGCTACCTCGTGCCGGCGATCAGCGGCCAGGCGGTATGCGCCGTCGCGGTCTCTGAGCCGGATGCGGGATCCGACGTCGCCGGTATACGGACCCGAGCCCGGGCCGACGGCGACGACTGGGTGATCAATGGCCGCAAGATGTGGATCACCAACGGTGCCCAGGCGGACTGGGTCTGCCTGCTGGCGCGGACCGATCCGACGTCGCAGCCCGGCAGCTACACCGGAATGTCCCTCATCGTGGTGCCGACCGACGCGCCCGGGTTCAGCGTCGCCCGCACCATCGAGAAAATTGGCAACCACAGCAGCGACACCGCCGAGCTGGTCCTCGAGGACTGCATCGTCCCGCGGACGAACACCATCGGTGATGAGGGCCGCGGCTTCCAGCAGCAGATGGCGCAGTTCCAGATCGAGCGGCTGGTTGGCGCATACATGGCGGCAACCGGGGCGGAGCGGGCGCTGCGCCGGACCGTCGACGATCTGCGGGCACGCAAGGCGTTCGGCCAGCCGCTGATCGCCAACCAGTCGATCCAGTACCGCCTTGCCGAGTTGATCGCGGAGGTCGACCTGCTGCGCACCTACAACCGGGCCGCTGCCCAAGCCATCGTCGACGGGCAGGACGCCACCCGGATGGCGACGATCGCCAAGCTCAAGGCCGGGCGCTTGGCGCGTGAGGTCGCGGATGCCTGCGTGCAGTACCACGGTGGCATGGGATATGCCGAGGAGTCCTGGCCCGCTCGCTACTTCCGGGACAGTCGGCTGCTCTCCATCGGTGGCGGCGCTGATGAGGTCATGCTCCGCATCCTCACCATGCTCGAGGGAATGGAGCGTCAGTGAGCATGCAGTCGAGCGACCCGGTGCTGTATTCGACCGCGGGCGGGGTCGCGACCATCACGCTGAACAAGCCGGACGCCCGCAACGTGCTCGACGCCGAGGTGCTGCCGGCACTCCAAGCCGCCCTGGACACGGCACGTGATGACGACAACGCCCGAGTGGTCGTCTTGACCGGGTCGGGCAACAGCTTTTGCGCGGGCGCCGACCTGCGCGGGGCAGCCGCGGAGGCCGAGGGGTCGTTCGCGGGTAGTGCGCCGGCCGCTCTCGCGCGCGCCCTGACCACCATGCTCGAACTGCCCAAGCCGGTCATCGGCCGGGTACAGGGCCACGTCGCCGGCGGCGGCAACGGCCTGGTCGCCGCCTGTGACCTCGCGGTCGCCGCCGACTCGGCGATGTTCGCCTTCTCCGAAGTGCGCGTCGGAGTGGCACCCGCGGTGATCTCGGTCGTCTGCCTTCGGCGGATGCGCGCCGCGGACGCATCCGAGCTGATGCTCACCGGGGAACGAGTCACCGCCGAGCGTGCGCAAGCCGCGGGCCTCGTGCACAAGGTGGTGCCCGCCGACGCTCTCGATGGAGCGGTCGGGGACTACGTCGACCGGCTATTGCTGGGGGGGCCGCTCGCGCTTGCCGCGACCAAGGAGTTGCTGCGCCGGGTACCCCCGATGAGCCGGGACGACGCCTTCGAATGGACTGCACAGCTGTCTGCATCGTTGTTCGCCTCCGACGAAGCACGAGAGGGCATGACCGCATTTGTCGAGCGGCGGCCACCGGTGTGGGCACCGCCACCTGACGGCGCAGACCTGGTGTCAGACGATTCGCGGCACTTGTGACCCGCTCGCCCGGGACGTCGACCGGCCACAGCAGGTGTCAGGCGACCGCACCACCCATCACGCTCAACGCCTTCCGCGGGTGGGTCAAGCAGTAGCCGGCTACAGCGAGCGAACGAGATCGACCGCCTCATCGACGCTGACCGAAGGTGGCGCTCCCACCTGGCGTTGACTTGGTGCCGACCGCCTGATGATGGCCATCGCGCGGTCGGCCGCGGCGATCTCGTCGGCGGATGGCTCGGTGCCGCACTCGGCTCGGCGTTCCCGCGCCGCCGTCAGCAACACGATTGCGTCGTCAGGTCGGTGCTGCACCGCGAGGTTGACCGCCAGATGGACGAAGCATTCGGAGAGCCCGGCCACGTCTCCAAGTTCGAAGCGCAATCGGACGGCCTCGCGGAGTAGGGCAGTGCTGGCGGCATGGTCGCCCTGGGCCGAAGCGATCATGCCGGTGTTCTTGTAGGTCGAGGACGTGCACCGACGATCGCCGATGCCTCGGAACACGCCGAAGGCGGCGGTGTAGTTGCCTGTGACGCTGGTAGACCGCGAGCGCCTCGGATTGGTCGACCGGAACGGTAGAGGGCAACCATCAGGAGGCCGCAGAAGCGTTCGCGCGTCGGGTACTGCTCGGCCATCTCCCGGAGGTCGGCGACCGCTTCGAGGTGATGGCCGGCCGCGAGCCGCTGCTCCTGCCG
>JBEVHX010000044.1:0-3130 GCA_040510995.1 Candidatus Nanopelagicales bacterium | reverse complement strand
ACGATCACGTCCGCCGCGTATCCCGACCGCTGAGCTGATTCCGCATCGACCCCGGTGGGGGCCACGGTCGGGTTGATCGCAGCGATGCCGTCGATCGAGGTGAGGATCGCCGAACCGATCGCCGTACCGCGGGACGTGGTGAAGTTGTCGATCGCCTCGATCAACACATCCTTGTCGGTGGTCGGCGGCACCTGCAGACCTGCGACGCCCGCGAAGGCGACGAGACCGATCTTGGTCTCGCCGTCTTGGGACTCGATGAAGGAGACGGCCGCCTTTTGGGCAACGGTGAGCCGGTTGGGTTCGACGTCGGTAGAGCACATGGATCCGGAGACGTCCATCGCCAGCATGATCGTTGTGGAGTTGGACGGCACTGGCACAGTCGCCTGCGGCCGCGCCGCCCCGACGCTGAGCGTGGCGAAGCCGAGGAGGAGCAGCAGGGTTGGGATGAGCCGGGTCCACCTCGTACGGGCGGGCAACGCGGCCCGTACCAGGGCGATCGAGGTCACCCGCACCGCCGCGCGCCGCCGACGCCGCCGCAACAACCAGATGATTCCGCAGAGCATCGGGATGATCAGCAGCGACGCCAACGCCCAAGGCCAGCTGAAGGTCATCACACGAGCCTTCCCGTGCGTACGCCGGTGAGCAGCGCACCAGCGGCCAGCAACGCGAGCGCTACAGCGATGAAGCCGCCGGCCAGCGGCACGTCCTGCTTGGCCACCGTCAGCCGGAGGTCGATGGTGGATGCGATGTCGTCGAGTTGTTCAGTCTCGGATGCGCGATGGTAAGTGCCACCGGTGGCATGCGCGATTGCGGTCAACTGCTCAGAGTCCAGAGCCGTATGCAGCTGATAACCGTCGATCTCGACAGTCGCTCCGTCTGCCGTGCCAACGCCGACGGCTTCGATGTGCACACCGGCATTCTGGGCAATCGTTGCCGCCGCCGCCACCGCGTCGCTGCTGCCGCCCTGGTCCTCGCCGTCGGAGAACAGCACGATGGTCGCCGAGCTCCAGTACCCGATGTCGGGCAGATCGCCGTCCTCGTCGATCCTGACCGACTCGCCGGTGATTGCGCTCAGCGAACCGAGAATTGCCGAGGCCAGCGAAGTCCCACCGGCGGTCCGCAGCCTCTGCACCGCCGCCTTCGCCGCGACGCGATCCGCACTCGGCAGTGACGTGGTCAGCGCACCCTGGTCGAACCCGACGACGCCGATGTCGACGCTGTCGGGCTGGGCGTCGATGAACGACAGTGCTGCCTGCTGCGCGACCGCTAGCCGGCTCGGAGTGACGTCGTCGGCACTCATGCTGTTGGACACGTCCATCGCCAGGATGACCGTGCCGGCGCTGCGGCCGACCGGCAGCGCAGCGGCTGGCCCGGCCACGGCAACCGCCAGCAACACGACCCCGCCGACGGAGAGCCACAGCCCGAGCTGGTTGTTGCGCCGGCCGGACACCGAGACCCCCGCTGCGGCGAGGGCGGCGGACCGGCGCCGTGCCGCGAGCACGGCACCGACGGTCAGCGCGGCGGCGAGCAGGAGTCCGAGCACGAGAAGTAGCGGGTACGAGAGGCTCATCCTTCCTGCTCCTCGCGCCCGCTCGGGGCCTGAAGATCCCGCCTTCCTCCGCACGCACGCCACCTGCGAGCGCGACGGGCCACGGCAGGTGGGGGTGCCGCGCTTGGTCGTCCAGGCGGGATCGGGCCCCTCGCTACCCGACGCTCGGAGCTCATCAGCGCCTCCGCTGGGTCTCGGTGATGACCGCCAGGAGCACCTCGACAAGATCGCTGCTGGTGTCGACGCGATGCAGCGGCACCCCTGCCCGGCGCGTGCCGGACCGAAGCCCGGCCTCCCGCTCGTCAACCCCGTCGCGGAACCTGGCGCGGAACCACGGATCGCCTGAATCGACGAGAATCTGCTCGCCGGTCTCGGCGTCCTCGACCACGATCAAACCGACCTCAGGGAGGGCGTCGTCCGCGCCGTCGACCACCCGCAACGCGACGACTTCGTTCCGGTGCGCGAGCCGGATGAGCGGACGTTCCCACTCACCTGTGCCGATGAAGTCCGAGATCACCACAACGAGGCAGCGCCGGGCGAGTGGCGCGACGGCTTCGAGCATCGCGGCGAGGTCTGTGGTCGCCGCCGCTCGGGCGTCGAGTTCGCGGTCGAGTTCCCGGCCGATCCGCAGCGCCTGGTTGCGGCCGGTACCCGGCGGGACGGTCCGGGCGGCCCCCGTGTCATAGAGCACTGCTCCGACCCGGTTGCCGCTACGTCCGAGCAGCCTGGCCAGGACGAGTGCGAGTTCGGCGAGCACGTCATGCTTTCCGCGGCCAGGGCCGCCAACCACCATGGATGCCGATCGGTCGAGGACCAGCCAGGTGGTCAGCTCGCGGTCCTCGTTGAACTCGCGCACCTGTGGTTCGTCGAGCCGGGCGGTGACATTCCAGTCGATGTGACGGGCGTCGTCGCCTTCGACGTACGGCCGCGACCCGGCGAGGTCGAAGCCACTCCCCCGCCGTGGCGTGCGGTACCCGCCCTGGATGCGTCCGTCGAGTCGGCGCACGACCCGCCACTCCAGCATGTGGAGCAAGCGGTCGGTCGCCGTGATCATTTCCGGGGGGTCAGGGGGGTCGTCCCCCCTGTTGATTCAGCGATCATGGCTGCAGCACCACGTCCGGCACAGGCACGGCGCGCAGTACGCGGATGAGGATGCTGTCGGCATCGAGTTCGTCGGCCAGCGCCTCGTACGACAGCACAAGCCGATGCCGCAACACGTCGAGGGCCACTTCGTCGACGTCATAGGGCAGCACGTAGTCACGGCCGCGCAGGAACGCCAGCGCCCGGCCGCCCAGGACGAGCGCGATCGTGGCCCGTGGGCTCGCCCCATAGGTCACGTACCGGTCTAAGTCGCTGAGGCCGACCCCTCCTGGCGAACGGGTGGCAGCGACGAGCCGTACGGCGTAATCGACAATCCCCGGATCGACGTAGATTTGCTCGACGCTCGCCCGCATCCGGATCAGATCCTCCGGGGTCAGCATCACCTGCGGCGGACCGGGCGGGAGCAGAGCCCGCTCGACGACCGCGTGCTCCTCCGGCGAAGTCGGATAACCCACCACGACCTTCATCATGAATCGGTCG
>JBEVHX010000043.1:0-29566 GCA_040510995.1 Candidatus Nanopelagicales bacterium | reverse complement strand
GGCTCTGACCTGCGGAAATACCCGGAGCGGGTGACGGGAATCGAACCCGCACTGTCAGCTTGGGAAGCTGATGTTCTGCCATTGAACTACACCCGCAGATCGCGACCTGTCGGCCACGAAGCGGCCCCCACTGTAACCGGAGGGTTGTGGCGGCGTTGAGGTCCGCCGACACTCGGCCTGGTCGGAGGCTGCACCACGGACGCTGGCGGGCTTCGTGGACCACGTGGACCATGCGCAAGCCGCTGCTCGCCCGTGCCCCTCGCGCTCGCGGAAGGGCTCAGGACACGGCGTCGGCTTGATGCGCGACCTCGCCCGGTAGCCTGCGCGCCGTGCTGCTCTCCGACCGCGACATCAGGTCCGAGATCGATGCGGGGCGGGTCGCCCTCGAGCCGTATGCGGCCGAACTGGTGCAGCCGTCCTCCATCGACGTCCGGCTGGACCGGTACTTCCGGGTGTTCGAGAACCACAGGTACCCGCACATCGACCCCTCCGTCGAGCAGCCCGACCTGACCAGGCTGGTGGAACCCGAGGGCGCAGAGCCGTTCATCCTGCACCCGGGCGAGTTCGCGCTGGCGTCCACGTACGAGGTCGTGACCCTGCCCGACGACGTGGCGGGGCGGCTGGAAGGCAAATCCTCGCTCGGACGACTGGGCCTGCTGACCCACTCGACCGCCGGCTTCATCGACCCCGGCTTCTCCGGGCACGTCACTCTCGAGCTCTCGAACGTCGCCACACTGCCGATCAAGCTGTGGCCGGGGATGAAGATCGGCCAGTTGTGCTTGTTCCGTTTGTCGTCACCCGCGGAGCACCCGTACGGGTCAGCGATGTACGGCTCGCGCTACCAGAACCAGCGCGGCCCGACGCCGTCGAAGTCGTACCTGAACTTCCACCGCACGCAAATCTGAGCAGCGTCAGCCCGCATACGGCGCGAAGTGCTGCTTGCTGCTCGCCGGGCCGTAGAGCAAGTAGATGATGACCACCTGGAATGCGATGCCGGCGATCGCGCCGGGCTCGTTCTCGCCAACAAGCAGCTGCCAGATGCTGAACGCGACATGGATCCCGGCGACGACAGCGACGACGACCCGGGCCGAATTCGCACCGCGCGACAACCCTCGGGCCACCGCGGCATAGATCATCGCGACGACCAACGCCTCCAGACCCCAGAGGATCGAGGTTCCAGTGCTGACCTGGTCGCCGGAGAAGCGGAACAGCAACAGAAAGCCAGCGATCGAGAGGATCACAACCGAGATCCACAGGACGATGACTACGATCCGCACCGGCATCGGTACGCCCTGTCGGATCTCGCTCACCGGGAGCCTCCCCACGTCGGTTGCCCCGACGCTATCGAGCCGAGCGTCGGTCCGAGAGCAAATCCCACGACATGTCCGCGACGGCGCACACGGCAAACGCCGTCCAGAGGATGGAACTGGCTGCCCGTTCGCCACCGAGAGAGGGAGACGCGTGCCAGTCGGCGCCGACCAGACAGCCACACACCTGCCACCGCGGTGAGCAGTCGGTGTTGTCCGACTACGGACGTCTTCAACGACCCCAGACGCTGACCCCCCACAAGGGCTGCGCCGGTCGGCTGTCAACAGATGTTGGCTCAGGCGGCGAGCCGACGGGGAACCACTTCCTGCTCCGGAGGCGGTCCGGGTGGGGTGCCGTCGCCGAACGGGCGGCCGCCAAGAGCCTGACGTCCATGCTCGGACGTCCAGCCAGACAGGTCGGGGCCTTTCGGCACGATGCCGGTTGGGTTGATGTCGTGGTGCACCACGTAGTAGTGCCGCTTGATGTGTTCGAAGTCGATGGTGTCGCCGAAACCGACCGTCTGGAACAGATCTCGGGCATACGCCCAAAGCACCGGCAACTCAGTGAGCTTGTGCCGGTTGCACTTGAAGTGCCCGTGGTAGACGGCGTCGAAGCGAACCAACGTGGTGAACAACCGGACATCGGCTTCGGTGATCGTGTCTCCAACGAGGTAGCGCTGGTCGGCGAGCCGTTCGGAGACTGCATCAAGCCCGGCGAATAGCCGCTCGAATCCCTCGTCGTACGCCTGCTGTGTGCCGGCGAAGCCGCAGCGGTACACGCCGTTGTTCACGTCGGTGTAGACGACGTCGTTGATGTCGTCGATCTCGGCGCGCAGGTGCTCTGGGTAAAGATCAGGCGCGCCGGCCCGGTGGTAGTCGCGCCACTCGGTCGACATGTCAAGGGTGATCTGTGCGAAGTCGTTCGTGACGACCTGGCCGCTTCGCACGTCCACGATCGCGGGCACCGTAATGCCCTTGTCGTAGTTGGGGTCACGGGCAAGGAACGCCTGTCTGAGGTGCGTGATTCCGAGCACCGGGTCGCGGCCACCCGGGTCCTGGTCGAAGCGCCAACTTCGCGCGTCGTGCGTCGGGCCGGCGATGCCCATGGACAACACGCCCTCCAGACCGAGCAGCCGCCGCACGATGATCGAACGGTTCGCCCAAGGACAGGCTCGGCTCACGATGAGGCGGAAGCGCCCCGGTTCCACTAGGTAGCCGTCGCGGCCGTCGCGCGTGATCCGCGTCGTGAGGTAGTTCTGATCGCGGTCGAACGCACCGCCGGCACTGATGAACGAGCCGCGCTGTTCGTCATGGGTCATGCGTGGTCCCTGCCCAAACCGGGCCCACCGCACTCCTTCCGCACCGGATCCGATGATCGAAGCGCCGCGGGGACCAACGAGAGCACTCGGCTGAACGGCCGAGGCTTGCGTTGGTTACTCGTGGGTAGCATGATGGATGTTACTGACGGGTAATGCCGCCGCCACGCAAGGAGCGAGCCCGCGATGGGTCACTACAAGTCCAACCTGCGCGACATCGAGTTCAATCTCTTCGAGGTGCTCGGCCGGCGCGAGATCCTGGGGGCCGCGCCGTACACGGAGATGGACGAGGACACCGCGCGATCGATCCTGTCCGAGGTCGAGCGGCTCGCCACCGAGGAGTTCGCCGCGTCATTCGAGGACGGCGACCGCAACCCGCCGGTCTTCGACCCCGCGAACGGCGGCTCGGTCACGATGCCCGAGTCCTTCAAGAAGTCGTATGCCGCCTATGCCAGGTCCGGGTTCGACGCCTTGGACCTGCCCGAGGAGCTCGGTGGCACCCGCACCCCCCCGTCGGTGCGCTGGTCGGTGGCCGAGATGGTGCTCGGGTCGAACCCGGGCGTGCACATGTTCTCGTCCGGTCCCGCCTTCGCCCACACGCTGTGGGCTCTCGGCACCGACGAGCAGAAGGGCTGGGCGGGGACGTGGGCTGAGCGCCACTGGGGCGCGACCATGGTGCTCACCGAGCCGGACGCCGGCTCCGACGTCGGCGCCGGCCGGACAAAGGCGATCAAGCAGGCCGACGGGTCGTGGCACATCGAGGGCGTGAAGCGCTTCATCACCAGCGCCGAGCACGACCTCGAGGAGAACATCATCCACCTCGTTCTCGCTCGTCCCGAAGGCGCCAAGCCGGGCACCAAGGGGCTGTCCCTTTTCGTCGTCCCCAAGATCCTGGTCGACTGGGAGACCGGCGAGCTCCTCGAACGCAACGGCGTCCACACCACCAACGTCGAACACAAGATGGGTCTCAAGATCTCGACGACATGTGAGCTCACGTTCGGCGAGCGTGAGCCCGCCGTCGGCTGGCTGGTCGGTGAGGTGCACGACGGTATCGCCCAGATGTTCCACGTCATCGAGTTCGCCCGGATGATGGTCGGCACGAAGGCGATCGCCACGCTTTCGACCGCATACCTGAACGCCTTGGACTACGCGAAGAGCCGGGTGCAGGGCGCCGAGCTCAAGTTCATGCTCGACAAGACCGCGCCACGGGTCACCATCACCCACCACGCCGACGTGCGCCGCTCGCTCATGACGCAGAAGTCGCACGCCGAAGGCATGCGCGCACTCATGCTGTACACCGCGTCGATTCAGGACGACATCGCGATCGGCAAGCATCGCGGGGACGACGTCGAGGTGCTCGAGAAGGTCAACGACCTACTGCTGCCGATCGTCAAGGGGTACGGCTCGGAGAAGTCCTACTCGCTGATCGGCCAAGAGTCGCTGCAGGTCTTCGGCGGGTCCGGGTACTTGCAGGACTACCCCATCGAGCAGTACGTGCGGGACGCCAAGATCGACACCTTGTATGAGGGCACCACCGCGATCCAAGGCCTGGACTTCTTCTTCCGGAAGGTCGTCCGAGACCAAGGCGCCGGGCTGACCAAGCTCATGGCGGACATGCAGGAGTTCGTGAAAGCCGAGGAGGGCAACGGGGCGCTGCAGTCCGAGCGCGAGCTGCTCGGCAAAGCGCTGGAGGACCTGCAGGGCATCGTCGGCGCGATGGTCGGCCAGCTGACCTCAGCGGCAGAGTCCACGGACAACGTGAACAAGGTGGGCCTCAACACAACTCGACTTCTCATGGCCGCCGGCGACGTCGTCTGCGGATGGCTGCTGCTGCGGCAGGCGGCGGTGGCGTTGGCGGCGCTGTCAACCGCCGTTGGCCCGGACATCGCGTTCTATGAGGGCAAGGTCGCAGCGGCCCGGTGGTTCGCGGCCACCGTGTTGCCGTTGCTGTCGGTCCAGCGCACGATCACCGAGGCCACCGACCTCTCGCTGATGGAGCTGTCGGAGGACGCGTTCTAGCTCCCACGAATGCCGATGCAGGCGGGTGTTGGGCCACCGACGTCAACATTCGCAGGTCGGGCCTGACGTTTCATGGGTGAAGCGGGCGGGAATGGCGGGGCCTGACGGGGGGTGCACCGCGCACTCCCAAACCATCGGAGGTCTGCAAGCCATGGGTATCGGAGTGAGCATCTTCCTGCTCGCCGTGGGCGCCATCATCACATTTGCGACCAACGTCGATGTGCAGGGGGTTGACCTCGACATGGTCGGCATCATCCTCATGATCGCCGGCGGGGTCGGTCTGCTGCTGTCGCTGATGGTCTTCGGCCCGCGTAGTCGGCGGGCAACGGTCGTCGAGGACGACGCATATGTCGAGCGCCCGCGTCGCCGAACGACCATCGAGGAGTAACCCCCTCACATCTCCACATCCATGTGCCGCCGCTTCTGGATGGTCCGAAGTAACGTCACATCCACCCTCGGGATGGACGTGAGTCGACTTCACTAGACCTCAAGCGGCGGCACATCGTTGTTAGTGCCGATTCTGCATTGTCGTTAGTTTGGCTAATGAGTTAGACTAACGACCGTGCCAACTGCAGCGATCCGCTCCGCCCTCTCCGCCGACCTGCGGAACAGCGTCATGCGGCTGAGTCGGCGGCTGCGCGTCGAACGCGCGGACCACGGGCTGATGCTCAACCAGATCTCGGTGCTCGCGATCCTCGATCGGCATGGGCCGCTGACCCCCAGCGAGCTCGCCGCCCACGAGGGCATCCGCCCGCCGTCGATGACCAAGACCGTGCAGTGCCTGTTCGAGGGTGGCTACGTCGAGCGCACTCCCGACCCGCTCGACGGACGACAGGTCGTCGTCTCGCTCACGCCGACGGCCCGACAGCTGATCAAGGCCGACCGAGCCCGCCGGGATGCCTGGCTGGCGCAGCGGCTCGCCGAGTTGACCGCCGACGAGCGTGCGATTCTGCGGGACGCGGCGCCCATCCTTGACCGGCTGGCTGGTCGATGACCTCATGAGCCCAACTTTCCGCGCGCTCCAGGTCCGCAACTACCGGCTCTACTCACTCGGGCAGACGCTGTCCAACACCGGCACCTGGATGCAACGGCTGGCCCAGGACTGGCTGGTGCTCTCGCTCACCGGCGGGTCCGGCGTCGCCCTCGGCATCACGACCGGCCTGCAGTTCCTGCCGTTCCTGCTGTTCGGGCTGTGGGGCGGTGTCATCGCCGACCGCTTCTCGCGACGCCGCGTTCTCGTCGTCGCGCAGCTGCTGGCCGGCGTCCTCGCCGCCGGGCTCGGCGTGCTGGCGCTCACCGACACCGCCACCGTCGGTCTGGTCTACGGCTTCGCGTTCGCCCTCGGTGTGGTCGGGGCCTTCGACACGCCGGCCCGGCAGGCGTTCGTCGGTGACCTGGTCGAGCGGGACGACCTGACCAATGCGGTCGCGCTCAACTCGGCGTCCTTCCAGCTCGGCCGTATCGTCGGCCCGGCTGTCGGCGGTCTGTTGATCGCCGCGTTCGGCGGAACCGCGGAGGTATTCTTCATCAACGCCGGGACCTACCTCGTCGCGGTGGCCGCGCTGGTGGCGATCCGGGGCGCGGAGCTGCGCCCGCTCAAGCACCACGAGCTGGTGACCCTTCGGCAAGGACTCGCCTATCTTCGCGGGCGCGCCGACCTCGTCATGGTCCTCGTGCTCGTCGCGGCCGTCGGTACCTTCGGCCTCAACTTCCAGCTCTACATCGCGATGATGTCGCGTCAGGAGTTCGGCCGCGGGGCCGCCGCATTCGGTGCGCTGTCGACGATCCTCGCGCTCGGGTCGCTTGCCGGCTCGTTGCTCGCGGCCCGGCGAGGGGCCACGTCGGTCGCGTTCGTGCTCACAGCCGCGGCCGCCTTCGGCGCCGCGGAAGTGCTGGTCGCCCTGATGCCGACGTATGCCACCTTCGGCCTTCTGCTCCCCCTGGCCGGACTCACCGCACTGACGTTCGTGACCGCGGCGCAGAGCTACGTCCAGCTGCACTCGGCGCGATGGGTCCGCGGCCGTGTCATGGGCGTCTACACGCTGATGTTCATGGGCGGCACGCCGGTGGGCGCGCCGATCATCGGCTGGTTGTCGGAGCAGTTCGGTCCGCGATCCGCCATGATCCTCGGCGGTTCACTCGTGATCGTGTCGGCAAGCGCCCTCACGCTCCTCGTCCGTCGGCGCCCATTGATCGACGAACCAATCAGCATCCCGGCCGCGGAGCCTGCCACCGCAAGGTGAGCGCCATCACATCGGACGGGCGTCAGCCTGCCACCGCAAGGTGAGCGCCATCACATGTGACGGGCGTCGCATTCTTCACCACGGGCCCTCCCGCCGTCCTAGCGTCCAGTCATCGGCACGGGGACGGCAGCGACACAGGAGGCAGTCATGGCCCGCAGTTCCATCGTGATCCACCAGTTCGCTCGAGTCCGTCACCCCGGCGACTGCGGGGGCAGCAGGCCGCTCCGCTCCTAGGAACGGTCACCTCACCAGGGGGGTGACAGGGCGGCGGGTTCCGTGACGGAACCCGCCGCTTTGTGTAGAACGCCAAGGACCTAAGGTCAGCGCAACGACCCGGCGGGGACCGGTACGACACACGAGGGGGCGGGATGTCCAACGTCGGGACTTCACTGCGCGAAGCCGGCGACTCGCTCTCCACTGCGGTCCGCAACCGGGATCTGCGCCGGGTGATGCTCGCCTTCGGCGGGTCCATGATCGGCGACTGGGCGTATGCGACCGCAGTCACAGTATGGGCATACGGAATCGGTGGCGCGACAGCCGTCGGGGTCTGGGGTGCGACCCGGCTGGGGTTGATGGCGATCGCGACCCCGTTCGTGTCGACGTTGGCGGACCGCTTCCCACGGAAGCGGGTCATGGTTGTCACGGATTTGCTCCGCGTCGCCTTGGTCTCGCTGTCCGCTGTCATCATTGCGGTCAACGGATCGGCGTGGTTGGTCTTCCTCCTTGCCACCTTGGCTGCTCTGGTCGGCACGCCGTTCCGGCCGGCGCTGGCGGCGATCCTGCCAAGGCTCGCACGCAGTCCACACGAACTGACCGCGGCCAACGGCGCCGGCTCGACGTTGGAGAGCTTGGCGTTCTTCATCGGACCGGCCCTGGGCGCGTTGCTGCTCAAGGTCGCGGATGTCGAGATCGTCTTCGCCCTCAACGCCGCCACTTTCTTGCTGTCCGCATACCTCGTGTCGGGGATCCACGAGCGAGTGCCGACAGCGAACGAGGAAGCAGAGAGCCGCGACGGCTCGGAGCCGCCCAGCTCATTCCTGCGCGACTCGATGTTGGGTTTCGGCTACATCTGGCGCGACAAGGACATCCGAGCCGTGACCGTCGTGTACTTGCTCCAGACCGTGGTCGCGGGGGCGTCGCTGGTGTTCGTGATCGTTTTGGCGGTCGATCTCGACCTCGGGCCGGAAGGCGTCGGCTACCTCGACTCCGTGTTCGGGATCGGCGCCATCACCGGCGGACTGCTCTCCATCGTGCTCGCGACCCGTAATCGTCTGGCGTCCGACTTCTGGGTCGGCGTGCTGCTCTGGGCGATACCGCTGCTCGTTTACGTCGCGTGGCCGTCCTTGTGGCCGATGTGCATCGCGCTCTTCGTGATGGGAGCGGCCAACCCGGTCGTCGACGTCAACGCGACGACGATCCTGCAGCGGACGGTGCCCGACCAGTTCCTCGGTCGAGTCTTCGGGGCTTTGGAGTCGGGACTCATCGCCACCATGTCGTTCGGCGCGGTGCTCATGCCCTTGCTGATCGCCTGGCTCGGACTGCGTGGGGCGCTGGCCGTCCTTGCTTGCGGGATCGCTGTGCTGATCGCTCCGGCATACCCGCGACTGCGTCGCCTCGACTCCACATTGCGTGAACCGGCTGAGTTGGCCACCCTGCGCGCAGTACCCATCTTCGCGCCGCTCTCCCTTCCGTTGCTCGACCAGCTCGCTCGGCAGCTCGAGCGCATCGAGGTGCCGGCCGGCTCGGTCATCATCCGCGAGGGCGACGAGGGCGACCGCTTCTACGTGGTCGAATCGGGAACGGTCGAGGCGACCCACGCGGGCACGGTCCTCTCGGTCGCCGGGCCCGGCGAGCCGTTCGGCGAGATCGCCCTGCTGCGCGACGTGCCGCGCACCGCGACGGTCACCGCCACCACGGATACCGTGCTCTATGCGCTCACGCGCGCCGACTTCCTGGCCGCAGTGACCGGTGACGACGAGGCGCGGCTGCGCGCCGACGACCTGGCCTCTCGCCGCATTCCGACGTACTGACGGCGGTTGGGACAGTTACGGTAGCGGGCATGGGGGGCGCGATCTGCCTGTCCTGCGGCAGCGAAGTCCCGACCGGTGCGAAGTTCTGCGGTGACTGCGGCACTCCGGTCGCTGCTCGGGTATGCCCGTCGTGCGGCACCCCAGCGGCTGATCGTCGCTTCTGCGTCGAGTGCGGGACCGAGGTCGCGACAACGGCTTCTCCTTCGGCTGGCGCGGCCGCACCGGTGTCAGAGCGACGGATCACGACGGTGCTGTTCGGCGACTTGGTCGGCTTCACGTCGCTGTCCGAGTCCCGTGACGCCGAGGACGTCCGCGAGCTGCTGACCCGGTACTTCGACGGCGCGCGCACCATCGTCGAGCGGCACGGCGGAACCATCGAGAAGTTCATCGGCGACGCCGTCATGGCGGTCTGGGGGGTGCCGAGCGCGCATGAGGACGACGCGGAACGGGCGGTCCGCGCCGGGCTCGAGCTCGTGGAGATGGCGCGCGCGCTCAGCCGCGACGTGGGGACGTCCGTGACGATGCGCGTGGGACTCGTCACCGGGGAGGTCGCGACCACAGTCGGGGCAACGGGGCAGGGCATGGTGGCTGGCGATGCCGTGAACACGGCGTCCCGGGTGCAATCGGCAGCGGAGCCCGGCCAGGTCTTGGTGGACGAGAGCACCAAGGCTCTGACGTCCGCCGCGATCGCATACGAGGACGCCGGGGAACATCAGCTCAAGGGCAAGTCGCTTCCATTGCACCTGTTTGCGGTGCATGCGGTCGTCGCATCGGTGCGAGGAGCAGAGCGGGTCGACGGGCTCGAGGCGCCGGTCGCCGGCCGCGATCGCGAGCTACGGATGCTCAAGGAGCTGTTCCATGGCGTGGAGGAGCGCGCGCGACCGGCGCTCGTGCTCGTCAATGGCGAGCCCGGTGTCGGCAAGACCCGCCTTGGCTGGGAGTTCGAGAAGTACATCGACGGGCTGTCCGCGACCGTTCGTTGGCACCGTGGGCGTTGCCTCGCTTACGGAGAGGGCGTCTCCCTGTGGGCGCTGGCCGAGGCGATCCGCGGTCGGCTCGACCTGATCGAGCGCGACCCCGCTGACGTGGTCGAGCAGCACCTCGATGCCTGGATCGCGGAGCACGTGCCCGGCGAGGACGAGCGGGCCTGGCTGCGGCCACGGGTCGGCGTGCTGCTCGGCCTCGACGCCAGCTCGACGTTCACCAAGGACGAGCTGTATGCGGCCTGGACCGCGCTCCTCGAACGCATCGGCTCGGACCTCGCTGTGGTTCTGGTCATCGACGATGCCCAGCACGCGGATGACGGACTGCTGGACTTCGTCGAGCACTTGATGGACCGGGCGTCGTTCGGAGTCTTCGTGCTCATGCTGGGCCGCCCCGGCGTGCTGGTCCGGCGACCCGACCTGGCTGCGAACCAACGGGTCACCGTCCTGCACCTGTCACCGCTCGACGAGTCCGACATGGGCCGACTCGTCGACGGCCTGGTCACCGGTCTCCCTGCGCGGATCCGCGACCTGCTGGTCGACCGAGCCGAGGGGATCCCGCTCTACGCAGTCGAAACGGTGCGCGGACTCATCGACCAGGACCTCGTCGTCCCACGCGAAGGTCGCTACGTCGTCGATGAGACGGCGAGCATCGACCTCAACGCGCTTACCGCACCAGCGTCGCTGCAGACGCTGATCGCTTCCCGGCTCGACGCACTCGACGCTCTCGAGCGGCGCGTCGTGGCGGACGCCAGCGTCCTGGGCGTGAGCTTCTCATCCGAGGACCTCGCCTCCATGGGAAGCGACTCCGACAACCTCGACGCCATCGTGACCTCCCTGGTCCGCAAGCAGATCCTCGCTCTGGAGACTGACCGCTTCAGTGCTGAGCGTGGTCAGCTCCGCTTCGTCCAAACGGTGGTGCGCCAGGTCGCATACGACACGTTGTCCCGCCGGGACAGGCGTACCCGACACCTCGCGGTCGCCGCCCGGCTGCTTGGGGGCCCGCGCGCAGACGACGAAGCGGCCGTGGTGGCCCAGCACTACCTCGACGCTGTGGCCATGTCCGCAGCGGGCGATCCGGACCGAGCGGAGCTCCAGCAGCGGGCGATCGCGCTCCTGGTCACGGCCGCACATCGGGCGTCCGCGCTCGGCGCGCCAAGCACAGCGCTGCGCTACCTGGAGCAGGCGCTGGAGATCGCAGCCTCGCCCAGCGACGAGGCTCACCTGCGGCTGCATGCCGCCCAGGTCGCTCAGGATTGCGGTCGCTACCAGGACTCCTGCGAGCACGCGCTCGCGGCCACTACGCAGTTCGAGAAGTTGGGTGACGAGGTTCGCGCCGGGCAGGCAGCCAGCGTCCATGCCCGCAGCCTGAGCCAGGGCACCGGGACGAGCGACGAGGCACTGGCGATCGCGCAACCCCACTGGGACCGCCTCCAGGGGCGCGACGACGCCGATGAGGCTCTGCTGATGCTGGCCAGCTGCCTGGCGAGGGTGAGCGTCATGCGCGGCGACACCGACGCGTCCCACCACTACCACCTGCAGGCGCTGAGCATCGCGGAGGCCCGCGACGACGTCGACCACGTTGCTGCGACCATGAGCGCGATCGGGATCGACTTCCTGCTGTCCGGCGCGCATCGGGTTGGGCGCGCCCTACTTCAAGCCAGCGCGGATCTCGGTCGAGAGCTCGACCGGCCCGATCTCGTCAGCCGGGCCTTGTTCAACTTGGCGACCGAATCCCTGCCACGCGATCCGAGCGAGGCCGTTCGGATTGGTCGGGAGGCCATGGCAAGCGCGGACCTTGCCGGGATGGCGATGCAACAGGGGTATTCGCGGATCAACCTGATGCTCGCACTCTGGGTCACCGGTGACTGGGCCGACCTCGACGATCTCTGGCTCGAACCGGACGACCTGATCGACGACCTGGCTCAGATCCATCGGGCGACCCGGATCTGGCGTGACCTGGCCAGGCTGGGCGACGCCGCCGTGCTCGAGGATGCCCAGGACCTTGGCGAAGGCCACGACCTTGGCTACCAGGCGTGGCAGCACCACATCCGGATGCTGCACAAGCGCCACGCCGGACAGATCGACGCGGCCGTCGAGTCGGCCGCCGAATGCGTCCGGATCAACGTCGAGTACAACGGGCTCAACGACGACTTCATGCATGTGTGGCCCGCAGCCGTCGACACGGTACTGGCTGCGGACCGCCTCGACCTCGCCGAGGAACTCCTCGATGTGGTCGGGCGGGCACCGCCAGGACATCGCTCCGGGGTTCTGGACGCCCACCTTCGCCATCTCCGGGGCCGGCTGCGCGCCGCGCGCGATGAAGACGCTCAGCAGGTCGAGGATGACTTGCGGGCGGCGGTCGACGGCTTCACCGCATACGGATCACCGCCTCTGACCGCGCGCGCCGAGGAGACGCTCGGGCGCTGGCTCGTGGAGCAGGGACGCAGCGACGAGGCGAATGAGCACCTGTCAGCGGCCCGCGCCGGCTACGAGGCGCTCGGGGCACACGGCTGGCTGGCGGCGATGGAGACGCGATCGTCCCTTGTCGGGACCCCTCGACCATGAGTGACCCGGTGACCTGCTCGCAGCGCACAGCCGCCGTCCGGCTGCGCGGCCTCGGCGACATCGCCGCCCACGCCGTCGTCGGACCACAACCGGTTGCCGGGACGCTACGTTGACGCCCATTGGAGGTACCTGCTCCCAGTGCGCCGCCGAGCTGTCCGCCGACGCGCGGTTCTGCCAGGACTGTGGGCAGCCGGTCGCGGTTCGTGCCTGCCCCGGATGTGGCGCGCCCGCTCCCACCGGCCGGTTCTGCATCCAGTGCGGCGCCGAGATCGAGGCTGCGCCGACCTCAGGTGACCTGCGGGCTGCTCCGGTGTCCGAGCGCCGGATCACGACCGTGCTGTTCGGAGACCTCGTTGGTTTCACCGCCATGTCCGAGAGTCGTGACTCAGAAGAGGTCCGCGAGCTGCTGACCCGCTACTTTGACCGCGCCCGCATCATCGTGCAGCGCTATGGCGGGACGGTGGAGAAGTTCATCGGCGATGCGGTGATGGCGGTCTGGGGTGTGCCGGCCACGCATGAGGACGATGCGGAGAGAGCCGTGCGCGCCGGGCTCGAACTGGTCGAAATGGCCCGCTCGCTCGGGGACGACGCGGGTGCCGAAGTCACCATGCGGGTTGGGCTGGTCACGGGCGAGGTGGCAACCACGGTCGGCGCGACCAACCAGGGCATGGTCGCTGGCGACGCCGTGAACACCGCATCACGGGTGCAGTCGGCGGCCGCTCCCGGTGAGGTCTGGGTCGACGACACCACCCGAGCACTGACCTCGGCAGCGATCGCCTACGCCGACGTCGGCGAGCACGAGCTCAAGGGCAAGACGCAGCCGATCCGCTTGTTCTGCGCCCAAACCGTGGTTGCGTCCGTCGGCGGCGTCGAGCGGGTCGACGGGCTCGAGGCTCCGCTCGCCGGGCGCGACCGCGAGATCCGGATGCTCAAGGAGCTCTTCCACGGCGTGGAGGATCGCCGAGCGCCGGCGCTCGTGCTGGTCGAAGGCGAGGCCGGTGTCGGCAAGTCAAGGATGGGGTGGGAGTTCGAGAAGTACATCGACGGTCTGCGCGCGGCGGTGCGTTGGCACCGTGGTCGGTGCCTCGCATACGGCGAGGGGGTCTCGTTCTGGGCGCTGGCCGAGGCACTCCGCGGGCGGCTTGACCTCGTGGAGAAGGATCCGGCCGAGGTGGTCGAGGAACGCATCGACGCCGGCCTCGACCGCTACGTGCCCGACGATGACGAGCGCCGCTGGATCCGACCGCGGCTTGCGGTCCTGCTCGGTGCCGACGCCGAGGCCACACATCCGCGTGAGGAATTGTTCGCGGCGTGGGCCGCGTTCCTCGAGCGGGTCGGCGAGACGCACCCCGTGGTCCTCGTCGTTGATGACGCACAGCATGCCGACGACGGGCTGCTGGACTTCACCGACTACGTGCTGTCGCGCGGACGCTCGGGCATCTTCATCCTGATGCTCGCCCGACCGGGAGTCTTGACCCGACGGCCTGAGCTGGCCGCACACCGCCGGGTCACCGTGCTCCACCTCGACCCGTTGGATGCGCCCGACATGGGTCGTCTTGTCGACGGCCTGGTAGACGGCTTGCCCGAGGACGTCCAGGCTGCACTTGTCGAGCGGGCCGAAGGCATCCCGCTGTTCGCCGTCGAGACGGTGCGCGGGCTCATCGACCGCGACCTGGTGATACCGCGGGACGGCCGGTACGTGCTCGCGGATGCGGTCGAGCTCGATGTGCGGGCCATCGGCGCACCTGCCTCGCTCCAGACGTTGGTCGCCGCCCGGCTCGATGCCCTGTCACCGGACGAGCGTCGGATCATCGCCGATGCCAGCGTGCTCGGCGTCACGTTCGACGCCGCTGACCTTTCGGCGCTCGTCGGGGACACCGGGCTGGTCGACCAGGTCACATCCGCACTGGTGCACAAGCAGATCCTCGCGGTCGAGACGGACCGGTTCTCGTCATCCCGAGGGCAGCTGCGATTCGTCCAGACGGTGGTGCGACAAGTCGCATACGACACGCTGTCCAGGCGAGATCGCAAGGCTCGTCATCTCGCGGTGGCACAGCTGCTCTTGCAGCAGGAGGAAAGAGTAGAGGATGACGCCGCCGTCATCGCCCAGCACTACCTCGACGCCGTCGACATGTCCGCACCGGATGACGTCGACCGCGACAGCCTCAACGAGCGTGCCTCTAGCCTCCTTGCCACTGCCGCCAAGCGGGCCAGCAGCCTGGGATCGCCGGTGGCGGCTCTTCGCTACCTGCAGCTCGCGCTAGGGTCTGCGCTCCCCGACCAACAAGCGGCGCTGCACGAGCAGGCGGCGCAGGCGGCTCAGGATTGCGCGCACTACGACGAGTCCGTAGCGCATGCGCAGCAGTCCACGGCGCTCTACGAGGAGCAGGGTGACCCGGTCGGCGCCGGCCGGGCGGCGGCGATTTACGGTCGGACGCTGTCACGCGGGTTTGGTGACGCCTCGCGTGCGGCGGAGGTCATGCTCCCGCATTGGCGGGCACTCGCGACTCGGCAGGACGCCGACTCGGCACTGCAGCTGCTCGCCTACGGTCTCGATGCCGCCTACACGGATCGCGGTGACTTCTCTACCGGGGCTGAGTACCGCGAGCGATTGCTCCGGATCGCCGAGGCGAGCGGTGACCTGGAACAGATGGCCACGTCCTGGACGACAACCGCGTTGTACTACATGTCGACCGGAGCTCCCCGGACAGCGCAAACGCTGTTGTCCCACACAGCACTGCTCGCGCGAGAGCTGGGGAGCCCCGGTGTGCTTGCCCGAGCACTGTTGAACCTGGGAGTGGACACTCTTCCCAACGATCCTGCTGAAGCAGCCAGGCTCGGACGCGAAGCCATGGCTGCAGCGTCCCTGTCCGGGGTGGCTGGCTGGGAGCACTACTCCCGGTTGAATCTGATGCTCGCCTTGTGGGTAAGCGGGGAGTGGGAGGAGCTCAGCGGCCTCGCGCTCGATCCCGCTGACTTGTCAACGGACATCGCGCAGTTGCATGTCGCGATTCGGTGCTGGCTGAGCGCGGCCCAACACGACGGGACCGCGGCCCTGACCGTCGACCGTCCCGACCGCCGCTCCGAGGAAGGTCTCGCCTTTCGCGGGTGGCATGCCCATGTCGAGGCATTGCGCCTCCACGCCAGCGGCGAGCACCGGCAGGCCGCTTTGGCGGGGATCGAGTCGGTTGAGCTACTCATGGAGTACGGCGGGCTGTCCGACGACTTCATGCATATCTGGCCGGCGGCCACCGAGGAGGCGATCGAGGCCGGCATGTTCGACGAGGCTGAGGCGTTGCTGGCCCACGTCGGCGAGGCACCGTCGGGCCTGCGCAGCCCGGCGTTGGTTGCCCACCTGCATCGGCTGCGCGGTCTGCTCGGCGGCCGTCGCGGCGATGACCCCTCCAGGGTCGAAAGCGATCTGCGACAAGCCATCAAGTTGTTCACCGACTACGGCTCGCCGCCGTTCGTCGCCCGCGCGGAAGAGTCCTTGGGGCGGTTCCTTGCCGGCCAAGGCCGCGCCGACGAGGGCGAGCATCATTTGTCGAATGCGCGTGCCCGCTACGAGGCTCTTGGTGCACACGGGTGGCTGGCCGCGATGGATGCGGCGACTACGCATCCAGTCCGCTGAGTACGAGTGCGACCCGCTGCGCCCCGTCGTGCGTGACCCGAACCGGCACACCCCAGTCCTGTTGGTGCACGTGGCAGGCCGGAAACTCGACCACGTCGCCTTCATCGCAGGAGGCAGCGAACGCGGCGACGTGCAGCACACCGTCCGCGACCCTGTCGCTGAAGACGATCGTGCGTTGCAGGTCGCTGCCCGAGCCGGCGCCTGCTGCGAGCAGATCTTGTGGGGTCGAGGAGACGAGCAACCGGGTCGGTGGACCGTACCGGTCATCGAGCTTCTGTCCGGCGGGCGGCTCGAACACCACGACGAGCTCGACCGCACCCGCGACGACGTCGGACGCGGGCCGATGTGTCCGATGGGCGGCCGCATCGACGCGCACGGCTTCGTCCGGCAGACGCACGCGGGTCAGTCGGTGCGCCGCTGACTCGACGACCAGCAGCTCGCCGTCGACGACCACCGCGTCGGACGGCTCACGCAGGCCGGTGGCGAGCGTCGTCACCTGACTGGTCTGGGGCTCATAGCGGCGCACCGCACCGTTGTACGTGTCCAGAACCGCGATGCTGCCGTCCGGCAGGACGCAGACGCCGAGCGGATGCTGGAGCAGCGCGTCCTCGGCAGGTCCGTCGACGTGACCGAACTCGAACAGCCCCTGCCCGACCGCGGTCATCACGGTGCCGGCGCGAAGAGAGCGAACGGAAGAGGTCTCGGCGTCGACAAACCACAGCCGCTCACCATCCGCCTCGGCCGCCACCGCCAGGCCAGAGGGCTGTGCGAACCACGCCTCCTCAGCCGGTCCGTCGCGCAGCCCCTCGTTGGTCGTGCCCGCCAGCACGCCCACCGCCTGTGTGATCGGGTCGAACCACCACAGCTGATGGATACCGGCCATGGCGACGGCGACCCGGCCGCCGAACCACACGACGTCCCACGGCGAGGAGAGCGGCACCTTCGTTGCGGGCCCGCTGGACGGATCAGCCTGCATCCACTGTGCACCGGTGCCGGCCACGATCATCACAGCGCCGCCGTCCAGCCGGATTCCGCGCAGCTCGTGGTGCACGGTGTCCGCGACAACGACGTCGTACCCGACCTGCTGGGCGACCTCGGTCGGCAGCAGCGCGAGCCCGTTGGGTTCGCGGAAGCCGGTGAACCGCCGCAGCACGGTCTCGCCGTCTGCCTCGAGCTCGACGACTTCGTGGTGCCCGGCGTCGGCGACCAGGAGCCGACCGTCGTCGAGCCGGACGAGCTTGGCCGGGAACCGCATCGTCGACGGCTCGGGCTGTGGTGCCACATACGGACCATCGCCACGATGCAGGGTGCCCTTGGCCTGGTGCTCGGACACGAGATCTGCGATGTGCCGGTCGAGGGCGTGCGCGTGCCCCTCACCGGAGAACTGCGCGACGACGTAGCCCTCGGGGTCGACCAGCGCGAGCGTCGGCCACGCGCGAACCGCGTACGCCTTCCAGGTCGTGAGGTCGGGGTCGTCGAGCACCGGATGAGCGACGGCATAGCGCTCGACTGCCGTGACGACGGCCTCGTGATCGGCCTCGTGCACGAACTTCGGCGAGTGGACGCCGACAGTCACGAGCACGTCTGAGTACTTCTCCTCCACCGGGCGGAGCTCGTCGAGCACATGCAGGCAGTTGATGCAGCAGAAGGTCCAGAAGTCGAGCAGCACGATCTTTCCGCGCAGGTCGGCGTGCAGGGTCAGTGGCCGGTCGGTGTTGATCCAGCCCCCGCGTCCGACGAGCTCCGGTGCGCGGACTCGTGCCATGAGGTCCTTCCTCTGTGCCCCTGGTCAGGGCAACGGGGTGCCTGCTGGCGGGTCCTCACCAACGAGGCCGTCGACCGACTCCCGGATGAGGTCGGCGTGGCCGGTGTGCCGCGCATACTCCTCGATCAGGTCGATCACCACCCGCCGCAGGTTCGGTGACTGCCCGTCGTCCGTCGTGAACGCGGCCGGGGTATCCAGGCCAGCACCCGCGAGTGCCTCGTCGAGGATGGCACGGGAGTTGGCCACCGCCGACTGCCACATCGCCATCAGTTCCTCGGGCGAGTCCTCCGCAGCGGACTGCCACGCCCAGTTGTAGTCGTAGCCCACCTCGCTCCACGGCGGACCGGGGTCCTCGCCAAGGAACTTCCAGGTGAACTGGTCGGCCTCGCAGTGGGCCAGGTGCTTGAGCAGCCCGCCGAGCGTGACCCGTCGAGGCTCCGACCGTGGCCTGCATGCCGGTCGCGTCCAGCCCCCTGCACTTCCAGGCCAGGGTCGCGCGCTGCCGCTCCAGGGAGCCGACAAGCGTGTCGGCTTCATTGCCGGCGATCGGTGGCTCCGGCTGTCCCCGCTCGTTCAGGTACACCATGTCGTCGATCGTGCTTGATCACTGTCTCCCGAGCAAGATCGTGCGCTCTTGACCGATTCCGCTCGAGAGACGGTGATCTTGGTGGCGTTAGGTCGGTTCGAGCACGAGTACTGGGATCTCGCGGTCGGTCTTGCGTTGGTAGTCGTCGTACGGCGGCCACACATCGAGGGCGCGGCGCCACCAGTCGGCCCGCTCCGCACCCTTGACCTCGCGCACGGTCATGTCGAAGTGCTCGGTCTTGTCTTGGAGGTGAATGTGTGGGTCAGCCAGCAGGTTCGCGTACCACAAGGGGTGCTTGCGGCTGCCACCGTTGCTCGCGACGACCGCGTACCGGCCGTCGTGCTCGACCCGCATCACGGGGGTCTTGCGGACCTTCCCGCTTTTCGCGCCGCGCATCGTCATCACCACGACCGGCTTGCCGTTGAGGGTCAAGCCGCGAGTGCCGCCCGATGACTCGTATGCCTCGACCTGCTGACGGACCCATCCCTTCGGACTGGGCTCATACACGCCATCGACGGCCACGGCTCAGCCCAGCCGGCGGTCCGCGTCGACCGGGAAGCGCTCGCGCCAGGCGTGCACGCCGTCCAGGTCGACCTCGGCGGTGAGGACGTCGGCCGCGGCGTGCGCGGCCTCGACCAGCACCGCCCCCTGCGCGTCGATCACTGCGGAGTGACCACCGAGTGCCTTGCCCTCCTGGTCGCCCCCGGTGTTGCCGGCCACAACCACGATCTGGTCCTCGATCGCGCGGGCTCGTGCCAGCACCGACCAGTGCTCGATCCGTGCGGCCGGCCAGGCCGCAGGCAGCAGGATCAGCTCGGCACCGCGGTCGCGCAACGCACGGAACAGCTCGGGGAAGCGCAGGTCGTAGCAGGTCGCGAGCCCGAGTCGGCCAAGCCGGGTGTCCGCGACGACGACCTCAGTGCCCGCGGTCATCAGCTCCGGTTCGCCCTGGCTGAAGCCGAACAGGTGGATCTTCCGGTACGTGGCGAGCAGGTCGCCGTCCGGGCCAAGCAGCATCGACGTGTTGTAGAGGCGACCCTCCGCGTCCCGCTCGACGACCGAGCCGGCGTGGACATGCGCGCCGATGGAGCGGGCCGACTCCGCGATCGCCTCGAACGTGGGGCCATCGAGCGGCTCAGCCTGCTCCGCCCATCGCCGGTAGAGGAAACCACCCTGCGGCCACAGCTCGGGCAGCATGACCAGGTCGGCACCAGCCTGCGCCTTGACGAGTGCCGCTGCGTCGGCTCGGCGGTCGTCGATAGGTGCTGCGTAGTCCGGGGCGAGCTGGCAGACGGCGAGGCGCATACCGCCATTGTGCGCGCCGAGCGCCTCGGCGTTCACCTCGCGAGCAGCTGCGACCTGACTACCTTGCCCATGGCATTTCGTGGGATCGACCGGATGAAGTGCCACAGGCGCGGACGCTTGTATGCGACAAGCAGCGCCTCGAGGTGAGCGCTGAGCTCCGTGTCCGTGGCCGGGGTCGCCAGAACGACGAACGCAGCGACGACCTCGCCCCACGACTCGTCGGGGATGCCGACCACAGCACAGTCCGCCACCGCCGGATGCGAGAGCACGGCGTCCTCGACCTCTCGCGGGTAGACGTTGTAGCCACCGGTGATGATCAGGTCGGTGCTGCGACCGATCAGACGGAGATAGCGCTGCCGTTGGTCGTGATCTCCTCGCCTCGGCTGCGCCCCGCCTGCGTCCCTCCCTCTCACGTCGTCCCACTCCCCGATGTCTCCCGTCCTGAACCAGCCGTCCTCGGTAAACGCGGCCCGCGTGGCGTCGGCTCGCTGCCAGTAGCCGGCGAAGACATTGGGACCACGCACCTCGACGCCACCGTCATCGGCGAGACGCACGTCAACCCCCGGCAACGGGACACCGACGGTGCCGGCCCGGCGCGGTCCCGCATACGGATTGGACGTCAGCATCACCGTCTCGCTCATGCCGTAGCGCTCGACCACCTCGAGGCCGGTGCGGTCGTGGATCCGCTGCCAGAGCTCGGCCGACATCGGCGCAGAGCCGGAGACACCGAGCCGGAGCCGGCCGAGCTCTGCGGCGCGTTCCGAGTCAGCGAGTCGTGACCACATGGTCGGGACACCGAACAGCATCGTCGCGTCGTTTGCGATCACGGCGTCGATGACGGCGTCCACGTCGAAGCGCGGCAGCAGCACGACGGTCGAGCCGGCGGCGCGGCTGCCGTTGATGCCTACACCGAGGCCATGCATGTGGAACAGCGGCAGCGGGAGGACAAGCACGTCGTCGCTCGTCCATCGCCAGGCCTCGACGACCGACTGTGCGCCCGCGTCGAGGTTGCCTCGGGACAGCACCGCGCCTTTCGGCGCGCCCGTCGTGCCGCTGGTGTACGCGATCATCGCGGGGTCGCTGGGCGCTGCCACATCGAGCGGCAGGTCGGCGCGCGGCGGTTCGGCGAGCTCGTCCGGTCTCCGGGCTGCGATCGCGTATGCGGCTACGCGCGCGACGTCGTCGACGACCGCGAGCACGGGACGGACATCGCTGAGGATGTGCTCGAGCTCGCGCGCGGTGTACCCGGTGTTGGCCGGCACGACGACCGCGCCCAGCCGCCGGATCGCCAGATATGCGACGACTGTCATCGCATGCGGACCGCAGGACAGCAGGACCCGGTCACCGTGTCGAACGCCGTTTCGGTGCAAGGCGGCTGCCGCGCCGGACGTGCGTCGGTCGAGCTCCGCCGCTGGCCAGCGCGTACCAACACCGGCATCGATCACCTGCACGGCCCGATTGTCTAGTGTCGACCAATGACCACGTTCGACCGGGACGCCGCAGTCGCGGCCTACCTCGTGGCGTTGAAGGATGCCCAGCGGCTGGCTGAGTCGCTGACCGCCGACGAGTGGACCCTGCCGACCGACCTTCAAGGCTGGACCGTGCAGGACAACGTCGCGCACATCGTCGCGCTCGAGTGCGAGCTGGCCGGACACCCGCGACCCGACCACGAACCGGACTGGTCTGCACTGCCCCACGTGGACCCGGCCAACCGGCTGCAGAAGTACATGGAAGTGCCCGTCGACGTGCGGCGCGGCACGCCGCCCGCTGAGCTGCTCCGCGAGCTTGCCGACATCATCGCCGAGCGGCAGCAGCAGATCGACGCCTACCCGTCCGCTGCCGATGCGCAGGTGACCGGTCCGGTGGGTTGGACGGCGCCGCTGTGGCGGGTGCTGACCGTGCGCGTCTTCGACATCTGGGCGCACGAGCAGGACATCCGCCGTGCCGTGGGACGACGAGGAAACCTCGATGGAGCAGGCGCGGAGGTCGGCGAGTTCCGCCTGCGGTACGGGCTCGAGTACGTGATCGGCAAGTTGGTCGCGCCCCCGCCGGGAACGGCGGTCCGATGGGTCGTCGACGGGCCGCGTTCGTTCACCTCGACCGTAGTCGTGGGGGAGGGCGGCCGCGCGACGGAGTCGGCGTCGTACGAGGGCGAACCGGCCGTCACGTTGCGCACCGACTGGGAGAACTTCGTGCTGCTGGGGTGCGGTCGGGCGTCCTTCGACCGGTCGCGCGTCTCGGTCGATGGCGATCCGGCCCTCGGGAATCGGGTCCTCGAGCACGCAGCGATCACCCCGTAGACCGGGGGTGGTGGGCCGCGGTTCGACCTGACGCGTATCACGAGCGGGGCGCAATGCTCCTGATATGCGACCAAGGGAGCCGGCATGACCGCTCGAATTCGCAGGAACCCGCTTGCAGCTGCCGTCGTGACGCTGAGCCTGCTCGCCCTCGGCGGATGCAGCAGCGGCGAGGATCCCGCATCCTCCGAGGACGCCAAAACGACCCCTGCCTCCGCGACCCGCGTTGCAACCGAATCGCCGGCCGGCCCGGCGTCCGAACCGTCATCCGCTGCTGGCGACACCGACGCAGTGCCCGGCGCGTGTGGCCTGATCGCCGCTGACCAGCTGTCCGGTCTTGTGGGTGTCGACGTGGGGGTGGGCGAGGAGGAATCCGTCTCCCCGCAGCGCAGCGTCTGCTTCTACTCGGCCGGCGTCATCACTGCCGTCGAGGTGGCGGCCCACTACGAGGCATCCCGTTCGCTGATCGAGGAGATGGGCAGCACGACGGAGGACATCCCCGACGTCGGCCTCGGCGCCTTCTACGACGCCAACGGTCAGGTGATCATTCTCGGGGAGCGATACTTCGTCGCGGTGACCGCCTACCCGCCGGACCGCGGCCGGCTGACCGAAGCGGCGAAGGTTCTTCTGGCAACCGCCGAAGGCTGATTCCGGCTCGTCCTCCTGCCCTGGACTTGTGGCGGCTGCGCGCGAATCCACGCTTCAGATCGCCAGCCCGGGCTCCTCGACCAGCGCCGCGACCTCCGCGAGCACTTTCGAACCGGTCTCGCCATCGATGTGCCGATGATCGAAGGACAACGTCAGCTCCATCACCTGCCGCGGCACCACCTGGCCGTCGTGCACCCACGGCTTGGCCTTGATCGCACCCACGCACAGGATCGCGGACTCGCCCGGGTTGATGATGGGCGTGCCGCCGTCGACCCCGAAAACGCCGACGTTCGTGATCGTGATCGTGCCGCCGCCGAGATCGGCCGGCTGGGTCTTGCCGTCCTTGGCGGTGCGCACGAGCTCGTCGAGCGCATACGCGAGCTCGGGCAGGGACATGGCATCGGCGTCCTTGATGTTCGGGACGGTGAGGCCGCGCGGGGTGGCCGCGGCGATCCCGAGGTTGACGTAGTTCTTGACCACGACCTCGCCAGCGTCGGCGTCGAACGTCGAGTTGATCAGCGGCTGCTGCCGGACGGCGTGCACCAGTGCGCGGGCGATGATGAGCAACGGGGACAGTCGCAGGTCGCGAAGGTCACGCCGGGTGCGGAGCCGGTCGAGCAGCTCCACCGTACGGGTCACGTCGACCTCGACCCACTCGGTCACGTGCGGCGCGGTGAACGCGGACCGGACCATCGCGTCGGCCATGTGCTTGCGCACACCCTTGACCGGCTCCCGGGTCTCTCGCTGCGCCCTGTCCGGCGCTGCGTGCGGCCGCGTGCTCGGAGCGTCTGACACGCCTGCAGTCGCGGCGGCGTGGACGTCGTCGCGGGTGACCGTGTCGTCCGGACCAGAGGGGGTCAGGGCCCGCAGGTCGACACCGAGGTCCTTGGCCAGCTTGCGGACCGGCGGCTTGGCCAGCACCGGGCGGACCGACTCTTCCGGCGCTTCGATCACGCGGGTCTCGACCGAACCTGCGGCCGCCTCGAGCCCGCCGACCCGCGATGGCGCCGGTGACTCCGGCCGCGTCGGCGCACTGCCCGCCTTGCGGGGACGGCGCTGGACCGATCCCTCGCGCACGCCGTATCCGACGAGCACCGGGGTCCGCTTGGGCCCGGACGGGACCGCATCGGCGCGCGGCGGTCCCGGCTCGGACATCTCGGAAGGCTCGGGGATCTCCGGTACCAGGTCCTCGGTCAGCGCCGCCGCTGGCTCGTCCGGGGCGGCCTCCGTCGCCGCCGACGGGTCGGTCTCGATCGTGATGATCGGCGCGCCGACGTCGACCGTGTCTCCCTCGGCGGCCAGCAGCTCGACGACCACACCGGCATACGGCGAGGGCAGCTCGACGGCGGCCTTCGCGGTCTCAACCTCGACCAGGGTCTGGTTGACGACAACCGTGTCGCCGACCTTGACCTGCCAGGCCAGGATCTCGCCTTCGGTCAGGCCCTCGCCTACGTCGGGCAGCTTGAACTGTTCCTTCGACACCAACGACTCCTCAGTACGCGAGCGCGCGGTCGACCCCGTCGAGGACACGGTCGAGGTCGGGCAGGTACTCCTCCTCGACCCGCGACGGCGGGTACGGCGTGTGGTAGCCGCCGACCCGGATCACCGGAGACTCCAGCGAGTAGAAGCAACGTTCTGTCACCCGGGCCGCGACCTCCGCCCCGACGCCAAGGAACACCGACGCCTCGTGCACGACCACAAGCCGCCCGGTGCGCTCGACCGACGCGCACAGCGTGTCGACATCGAGCGGCGAGATCGTGCGCAGGTCGATCACCTCGATCTCGGTACCGTCTTCGGCCGCCGCGGTCGCGGCCTCAAGACAGGTCTTCACCATCGGGCCGTATGCGGCCAGGGTGCAGTGTTGGCCGGGCCGGACGACCCGCGATTCGAACAGCGGGCCCGGTGTCGCCGTGACGTCGAGCTCGGCCTTGTCCCAGTACCGGCGTTTCGGCTCGAAGAAGATGACCGGGTCGTTGCTCTGCACGGCCTGCTGCAGCATCCAATAGGCGTCCACCGGGTTGCTCGGCGAGACCACCCGCAGCCCCGCCGTGTGTGCGAAGTACGCCTCCGGGCTCTCGCTGTGGTGCTCGACCGCTCCGATGCCACCACCGAACGGGATCCGCACGACCACCGGCATCGGCACCCTGCCGCCGGACCGAGCCCGCATCTTCGCCAGCTGGCTGACGATCTGGTCGAACGCCGGATAGACGAACCCGTCGAACTGGATCTCGGCGATCGGCCGGAAGCCGCGAATCGCGAGCCCGACCGCGGTCCCGATGATGCCGCTCTCGGCCAGCGGGGTGTCGACCACCCGATGCTCGCCGAAGTCCTTTTGCAGCCCGTCGGTGACGCGGAAGACGCCGCCGAGCTTGCCGATGTCTTCGCCCATGAGCAGCGTCTTCGGGTCGTCCTCGAGGACCTTGCGCAGCGCCATGTTCAGCGCCTTCGCCAGCGTCACCTTGTCCGCCATCTAGTGGCTCGCCCCCACGAAGCTGTCGAGGTACGCGGCCATCGATGCCCGCTCCTCGTCGACCAGCGCGTGCTGCTCCGCATACACATGGTCGAAGATCGACGTCGGGTCCGGGTCGGGCAGCGCCCGGCACTCCGCGCGCAGCCGTACCGCCATCTGTTCGGCCTCGGCCTCGATGGCGTCGAAGAACGCCTGGTCGGCCTTCTCGTTGCGGAACAAATAGGAGCGCACGCGCTCGATCGGGTCCTTGAGCTTCCAATGCTCGAGCTCGCTGGCGAGCCGATAGCGGGTCGGGTCATCGGAGGTCGTATGCGCACCCATCCGGTACGTGTACGCCTCGATGAGCATCGGACCGGCGCCCTGACGGGCCCGTCGCAGCGCGGCCTTCGTCACGGCGAGGACGGCGAGCACGTCGTTGCCGTCGACGCGGAGGCCGGGGAAGCCGAACCCCTGCGCACGCTGGTAGAGCGGGATCTTGGTCTGCTTCTCCAGCGGCTCGGAGATCGCCCACTGGTTGTTCTGGCAGAAGAACACCACCGGGGCGTTGAACACCGAGGCCCAGATGAACGCCTCGTTCACGTCGCCCTGGCTCGAGGCGCCGTCGCCGAAGTAGGCGATGACCGCCTGGGACTCGTCGGCCTCCCCCGATCGGGCGTGGTCGAAGTTGACGCCCATCGCATACCCGACCGCGTGCAGGCACTGGTTGCCGATGACGATCGTGTAGATGGCGAAGTTCTTCTCGTTCGGGTCCCAGCCGCCGTTCGTGACCCCACGGTAGAACGCGAGCAGCTTGAGCGGATCGACGTCGCGGGTCAGCGCGACGCCGTGCTCGCGGTATGTGGGGAACGCGTAGTCGTCCGCGGCCATCGCCCGGCCGGAGCCGACCTGGGCAGCCTCCTGGCCGAGCAGGCTCGGCCACAGACCCAGCTCGCCCTGCCGCTGGAGCGCTACCGCCTCGACGTCGAGCCGACGGGCCAGCGCGAGGTCGCGGTACAGCCCGCGGAGCTCCTCGTCGGACAGGTCGACGTCATAGTCGTCGCGGTGGACCCGGAGGCCCTCGGGCGTCAGAAGCTGGACCAGCTCCTGACCCGCACTCGGCGGGACGTGAGACACCACATCGGTCAAGGTCAAGCACTCCTCGCGTCGCTGGTGCGCTGCGCGGGATCGGCCGCGGGCGCGTCGTTCGGCTGGCCGGGCGGCGACAGGGTGGGTCACCGTTCGGCGGTGGTGCATTATGCCGAGCATCGTCCCACGGATCGCCGGGTCCCCAAGACTGCTCGCCGGGGCTCCCGGCAGGCGCTCATCCGTGATCATGCACGAACGCCCGGATTTTCTGCATGATCACGGGGAAGGGGGAGATGCCTCGGCGCGCAGGGTGATCTTGTGCCGGCGGAGCCAGCGGAAAACCGGGCGCATCCTGTCAGCCGGCCATGTGAGGCTGACCAGGTGACCTCCATCGAGAGCCGCAGCCGAGCGGCGGCGCCGGGCTCGCCCCCCGCGCTGACGCTGTGGCTTGCCCTCGGCGCGGTCTACCTGATCTGGGGGTCGACCTACCTCGGCATCCGCGTCGTGGTCGAGGACATGCCCCCGCTCGGCTCGATGGGGGTGCGGTTCTTGGTCGCCGGGGCCATCCTGGGCGGCTGGCTGATGGTGCGCCGCGGCCTGGGCGTGCTGCGGGTGTCGCGCCGCTCACTGCTGTCCGCCGGCCTGGTCGGCGCGCTGCTGCTGCTCGGCGGCAACGGCGGCGTCGCCATCGCCGAGCAGACCGTCCCGTCCGGCCTGGCCGCGCTGCTCGTGGCGGCGATGCCACTGTGGCTGGTCCTGCTGCGCACGAGCGCGGGCGACCACCCCCGCCCGGTGACAGTCATCGGCACCGCGCTCGGGTTCCTCGGCATCGCGGTGCTGGCCCGCCCAGGATCGGTCAGCGAAGACGTCGAGCTGTGGGGCGTCGTCGTCATCATCGGAGCGACCATCTCCTGGGCCATCGGGCTGTTCCTCTCGCCCCGGCTGCCGATGCCGTCGGATGCGTTCGTCGCGACGACATGGGAGATGTTGCTCGCTGGCGGGCTGATGCTCGCCGTGTCGATCGCCTCGGGCGAAGCCTCGGATTTCGACCCCGGCGCGGTGCCGGCCAAGGGCTGGCTCGCGCTGGCGTACCTGATCGTGTTCGGGTCCTTGATCGCGTTCACCGCATTCGTCTGGCTCGCCGCCAACGCGCCGGTCTCGCTGGTGTCCACCTACGCATACGTCAACCCGGTCGTCGCCGTGGCGCTCGGCGCCCTCATCCTGGACGAGCCGATCACCGCGGCCGTGGTCGGCGGCGGCGGGCTCGCGGTGCTCGGCGTCGCGCTGGTCGTCCGCGGCGAGCGTCGCGCCCCGCCCCCGGACTCACTGTCAGACCCGCCAGTCGAGACCGCGAGCCACCCGTAGCACGACGTCGGTCGCCTCGGCTTCGCCGACGGTGATACGCACGCCGTCCTCGGCGTACGGCCGCACCGTCGTGCCCGCCGCCTCGCATGCCGCCGCGAACTCGGCCGTTCGTGCCCCGGTGCGAATCCACACAAAATTCGCCTCGCTCTCCCGGACGGTCCAGCCGGCCGCAACGAGGCCTTGCCGGAGTCGCTCGCGCTCGTCGACGAGCGTCGCAACCCGCGCCTGCAGCTCATCCTCGGCGGCCAGCGATGCGATGGCTGCCTCCTGGGCGATCGTCGAGACGCCGAAAGGCACCGCGGTCTTGCGCAGCGCCACCGCGACCGGTTCGAGCGCGATCGCGAACCCAACCCGGAGCGCGGCGAGCCCGTACGCCTTGGAGAAGGTGCGCAGCACGCACACATTCGGTCGGTCCGGGTACAGCTCGAGGCCGTCGGGGACGTCGGGATCACGCACGAACTCGCGGTAGGCCTCGTCGAGGACGACGAGCACGTCAACGGGGACGGCGTCGAGGAACTTCTCCAGCTCGGCGCGCCGGGCCACGGCCCCGGTCGGGTTGTTCGGATTGCACACGAACACGCAGCGCGTGGCCGGAGTGATCGCCGCGGCCATCGCCTCGAGGTCGTGGGTCTCGTCCCGTCGCAGCGGTATGCGCACCGCCGTCGCGCCCGAGACCTGGACGATGATCGGGTAGGCCTCGAAGGAGCGCCACGCGAAGACCACCTCGTCACCAGGCCCGGCCGTGGCCTGCACGATCTGCTGGCAGACGCCGACCGAACCGGTGCCCACCGCAACATGCTCGACCGGGACGTCGAAGCGCCGGGCAATGGCCGCGACCAGGCCGCTGGCTGCCAGATCCGGGTAGCGGTTCGCGGCGCGGGCGGCATGCTCGATGACCCGCAGCACACCAGGCAGCGGCGGGTACGGGTTCTCATTCGACGAGATCTTGTACGTGACCGCCGCGTCCGGGACCGCCGCGGCTGGGGGGCGACCCGGGATGTACTGCGGGATCCCGCTGAGCGCGGCCCGCAGCCGTGGCCCCGACGGGACCGTGGGCGGGTCGGCATCGCGAGGGACATCGGTCACGGTCGGAGCCTAGGAGCCCGACGGCCGGCCGGGCCAACCGCCTACCGCAGGGCGGCGGATGCCGGCACGCTCGCCAGGTATGCGATGGCGAGAGCGGTCAGGCCGATCAGAACGATGACGAGGCCGAGCAGCCGGTAGCCCAGCCGAGGGGATGGCGGCTGGGCGGCCGGTGTCGCGCGCTCGACAGTCACGTCCACGGTGACCGGTCGAGCCGTGAAGATCGGGGTGGTCGAGGACATGACCCCAGGCTGGCCGGTGGGGGCCCACAGCGGCATGGGGCTATCACCCCAAAGCACCCTGAGGCCCCCCTGAAACCGACTCGGGGATGTGACCCCTCGGATGCTCAGGGCAGGATCTGCAGTCATGGCGACACTCCAGCCGGCGGACCGCGTTCGCCGATTGCGGGCCATCCTGTTCGACATGGACGGCACGCTGGTGGACTCCGACGGCGCCGTCGAACGGGCCTGGCGCACCTGGGCAGCGGAGAACGACTCCGACGTCGACGCCCTGCTGCAATTCGCGCACGGGCGCCCGGCGGACCAGACCGTGCGTGCGGTGCGGCCTGATCTCGACGAGCCGGGGGTGGCCGCGGCGGCTCAGCGGCAGCTGGACCTGCAGTACACCGACCTCGACGACGTGGTCGCCACCCCAGGGGCGCTTGCCCTGGTCGCGGAGCTCGACGCCCGCGGTACGCCGTGGGCCGTGGTCACCAGCGCCGACCGCGAGCTCGCCCGGGCCCGGCTGGCCGCCGCCGGTCTCCGGCCGCAGCACCTGGTCACGGTCGAGGATGTCGAGCGGGGCAAGCCCGACCCGGAGGGATACCTCCGCGCGGCCAGGGCGGTCGGGGTCCCGCCTCACGAGTGCCTGGTCGTCGAGGACAGC
>JBEVHX010000042.1:0-21598 GCA_040510995.1 Candidatus Nanopelagicales bacterium | reverse complement strand
CCGCCGGGAGTCGAGCTCGGTGGGAAGACCGAGATAGAAGTCGATCTCGTACGGGCCGCGGATGTCCTGCTCATAAAGTTCGTGCAGCGTCCGCCCGGTGATCCGGTAGATGAGCTCGGAGGCCAGGTTCCCGATGCTCAGACCGTGGTAGCCGAACGCAGAGCCGGGGTGCCAGAAGGGTGGACTCTGCGCGAGCCTCGCCGCGGCGGCGTGGTGGTCGAGGAGCTCATCCCAGGTAAGCGGGGGGCGAGGCCTGCGGCAAGCCCGCCTGATGCGAGAGCAGCATCCGCGCCGTCACCTGCTGCTTGCCGAACTCGCCGAACTCCGGCCAGTACGCGGCGACCCGCTTATCGAGGTCGAGCTCACCGCGTTCGACCAGAAGCGCGATCGAGAAGCCGATGATGTTCTTCGTCACCGAGAACGGGACCATGACCGAGTCGCCGTCCAGGTGCGGGCCGCCCCACACGTCGAGGACACATTCGCCGTCATGGTAGGCGACTGCCTGGAACGAGTAGTCCGGATCGTTCCGCAATGATGCCTCGAACCCGTTGGTGACAGCCTCGAGACGGTCGTCGGCGCGACCGCTCACTGCTCCGCTCAGGGTGGTGAGCATGCGTTCTCTCCGCTCCGGTGCAGGGTGACAAGTTCAGCTGCCACGACGATTTGATGCGCGCCGGGTAAGGCCCCCACGTGCCGCGACCAGTGCCTCCTCGGCCAGGTAAGGGCGATGGCCGTCCCAGTCAGCCGGCCCGAGCAACCGCACCGGAGCCAGGTGCAGCCGGTCCTCCGAATCCTGGTCGTAGCCCCAGGCGAACCCGACCAGAGGGACGACGCGTCGCCGGTCAACGTCCCAAGGACCGATAGTCAGGAAGCTGTGCGCCTGCCACTGCACGGCACCGGTGCGGCAACGGGACGGAGCGTCGAACAACACTGGCCGGAACCCGTACCAGGCAAACGGTGCGTTGGAGTCGGCGAACAGGTCGAACGGGTCGATCTCGAATCGGTCCGCCGCGGTGCTCGAATCGCGGACCAGTTGCACCCAGCCCAGCAGCGACCGGTACCCGCGGGCACTGAATTCGACGGACGCGGAACACACCGGCACGCCCAGATCCCGCTCGCTCTTACCGACGGCTACCGGGTCGGCATTCGGGCCAACCCACACCAGAACACGACCAAGCTCATCACCGAACTCGAACCGAATCTCCACGCCGTCATCCTCACCCCCGCCAGTGCACTCGACTGTCGCTGATCGAGTGCCAGATGCAGGCCATGATCTATCGGCGGCGCAGGATCAGGTCGGCGACCACGGCGGTCCACCCGGTCTGGTGGGATGCGCCGAGCCCGTCGCCGGTGTCGCCGTGGAAGTACTCGTTGAACAGCACGTCCCGCGACCATCGGGGATCCGTACGGAAGCGCTCATGAGACTGCGTGCACGGGCGGCCGTGCGGGCCGGGCAGGAACAGCGCGATCAGCCGTCGCCTGAGCTCCGCGGTCACCTCGCCCAGCGTCATCTGAACGCCCGACCCGGTGGGGCACTCCACGGTGAACTCATGACCCAGGTATGCGTCGTATCGGTCGAGCGCCTCGATGACCAGGTGGTTCACCGGGAACCACACCGGCCCGCGCCAGTTCGAGTTCCCGCCGTACATCGCGGTCTGCGACTCCGCCGGCTCGTAGCCGACGCGGAAGCTCTGGCCGGCGACGTCGACGCTGAACGGCTGCTCGAGATGGCGTCGGGAGATCGACCTGATCCCGTAGGGCGACAGCATCCCCTCCTCGTCGAGCAACTCGGTCAGCACACGCCTCAGCCGTTCCGGGTCGACCACGGTGAGCATGATCCGGTCAGCGCCAGGTATGCGGCTGACGAACCCTGCCCGGTCGATGTCCGCCTCGTCGATCCCGCGCCGGGCCAGGAAATCGGCAAACCGTTTCCGCAGCCTGGCCTGCGGGACGGTCGTTTCGTTCGCGATCGACACGGCCGCGAGCACCGGAATCACCCCGACGAGAGACTTCACCCGCAGCGGGATGCGCTGGCCATCGGCGGTGACGAGCTGGTCGTAGAAGAACCCGTCCGACGCGTCCCACAGATGGTTGTCTGCGATCGCGTCCGTGATCATCGCGAAGTGCTCGAAGAACTTGGTTGCGATGTCCTCGTAGACCTCGTCGCGTTCGGCTAACACCAGCGCAATCCGCAGCATCGTGAGGGCGTAGAACGCCATCCACGCTGTGCCATCGGTCTGGTCGAGCCGTACCCCGGGCGGCAAGTGCGAGCGGTCGACCGCACCAATGTTGTCCAAACCGAGGAATCCGCCTTGGAAGACGTTGTTACCGTCTGGGTCGACCCGGTTGACCCACCACGTGAAGTTCAGCAGCAGCTTGTGAAAGGCACGCTCGAGAAAAGCGACGTCGCGGCTGCCATCGATCCGGAAGACCTCGAGCGCCGCCCACGCGTGCACCGGCGGGTTGACGTCGTCAAACGACCATTCATATGCGGGCAACGCGCCGTTTGGGTGCATGAACCACTCGCGGCACAGCAGCAGCAGCTGGTACTTCGCGAACGCCGGTGCGATGTGCGCGAGGGCGACCGTGTGGAACGCAAGATCCCACGCGGCGAACCACGGGTACTCCCAGGGATCGGGCATCGAAAGCACGTCGTACGCGTCGAAGTGCCGCCAGGACTCATTGCGGCCGTGTGTGTGTGCCGCTGGTGGTGGTGGTTGGCCCACGTCTCCGTCGAGCCACACGGGGACGTCGTACCGGTAGAACTGCTTGCCCCAGATCAGCCCCGCCATTGCCTGCCGCACGACGTGCGCCTCGTCGTCGGTCACCCCGTCAGGCATGAGAGCCGCGTAGTAGGCGTTCGCCTCGTCCTCACGCGCGCGCATCAACGCCTCGAATACCTCACCCGCCCAGTCGGTGTCCGGCTGGTCGCCCTCGGTCGGCGACCACAGCCGCAGCCGGAGCTCGACAGTGTCCCCGGCGGCGACCGGCACCGAGTACCACCAGGCGGACTTGGTGCCGGTCTGATCCGGGTTGACGGTTGCGGCACCGTCGATCACGTGGTCGTTGATGCCGTCCTTCGGGTAGGCCGTGGTCGCCTCGATGCCGTGGATTCGCGGCGCGTTGGTCTCGTTGTCGCAGAACAGGGCCTGGGGAAGTGCGCCGTCGGGGCCGGGTCCGGCCGCGAGCCGATAGACGCCGGCGCGTGTGTGTGCGGCCACGATGTCGCCGTCCAGCCGCATCTGGGGCTTCTCGTGCGTCACGCCCCAGCTCCACGTGTCCCGGAACCACAGCGTTGGCAGGACATGCAGGATGTCCTCGTCCGGTCCCTCGTTGGTGATCCGGATCCGCAGGGAGATGTCGGTCGGGTCGGCCTTGGCGTAGGTCGCCTCGATCGCCCAGTACCGGTCTTCGTCGAAAACCCCGGTGTCCAGCAGCTCGTACTCGGGTTGGTCACGTCCGCGCCGCGCGTTTTCGGCGACGAGGTCGTCGTAGGGGAACTCGCGCTGCGGGTAGTGGTAGCGCCAGACCATGAATGCGTGGCTTGGGGTCGCGTCGACGTACCACCAGTACTCTTTCGCGTCCTCGCCGTGGTTGCCCTCTGGGCCGTTGAGGCCGAAGACGCGTTCCTTGAGGATCGGGTCGCGCCCGTTCCAGAACGCGAGCGCGAGGCAGACGTCCTGGCGCATTGTGCAGATGCCCGCGAGGCCGTCCTCGTTCCAGCGGTATGCGCGAGAGCGGGCGTGGTCGTGCGGGAAGTACGCCCAGGCGTTGCCATCGTCGCTGTAGTCCTCGCGGACCGTGCCCCAGCCACGCTCCGACAGGTACGGGCCCCAGATCCACCACGGCCCGGCCTCGTCAAGGCCAGCCTCCGGGTGACCGACAGAGGCCATTCGCTCATGCTCGGCGCGGTCGTTCGCCTCCGACACTTTCAGCTCCCTGTCCGCGGCCTGGGGCCGGCCCGAGGACTATCCGGTGGTCACGGCGGTGAGCAGCGCATACGCGACCTCCTTGCCGGTCACCGCCGAGTGCCCGGACACGAAGTCGTCAGCGCGAAGATTGGAGACCCGACCGGCGGCGAACGCGTAGTCACCGCCGACCGGCAGCAGGACCCCGGCAGCCCCGGCCTCGGGTGTCTTGAGCGCCCCGTTGCGTCCGATACCGCCGTAGCGGTCGTCGGGCCCGCCGAGTTCCACTGCGACCTGCCGAGCGAGTCGGGACGCGATCGCATACGCCTTGCCGACCGCTTTGTCATTCTTGGTATGCGTGATGACCAGGGGGCCGGTCAGACGCGCGGGGACGTCCCGGAACCGACCGTCGGCACCCTTGCCGTCCCAATCGTCGGCGAACCCGTAGTGGCTGAACGCACCCTGGAGCAGGACCACGGCATGGACCGGTGCACTCGTCGCGTCTGCGGCCGCGGAGACGGCGCGGGCGCCGAAAGAGTGGCCAGCCAGATTCAGCCGGGCATTCGGCGCCGCGGCGTGCAGCTCCTCGAGCAGCTTCGCGATGCCCGTACCTCCCACCTTCCCCGCTCGGTCGCGCATCGTGTAATAGGTCGTGGTGTTCAACAGGTTCCGAGCCGCCCGCACGATGCCGCTGACCGAGAAGCCTGCGGCGCCGCCGCCCGAAGTGGCACCCCCGGTGAGGCCGCCGACGTTGCGCGCCCGCTCGAACGCGGTTTCCGCGTCGCCCTTCACAAGGGACTGCGGTGGCGGATCCTCGTCGCCCTCAATCTCGTCGGGCAGCTGCGACCGCAGCAGGTCCAGGTACTGCTGTCGCGCGTCGGCCGAGGCCTCCAGCTGAGGGACCAACGCCTGCAGCTTCGCGGCGACCTCGGGGTCCGGCATCCGGTCACCGATCTCGGCGACTAAGTCACCCTCGGCGTCCCCCGCACCGGCGCCGCCGCCGGCAACCTCGTCGTCGTCCGCCCACTTGACCGACGGCCACAGGACCCCGACCACGGCAAGGTCACGACCGGCCGCGTCGGGCACCTGGCTGCGGACCGCGGCGATGCTGTCGGTCAGCCGCTCGTAGAGCCTGCGGGCAGCCGGGATGTCGTTGTTCCAGCCATGGACGAGAACCACCACGTCATCAGCCTTGCTGGCCAACCCGCGGGCGGCCTGGACCTGCGCTGGATCGTCGAAGGAACCGTCCTTGCGCAGCTCGACCTCTGCATACGGGAACTCCATTTGACCGCTCCTCACACCGACTGGATAGCACGCATGACATCGAGCAGCCCGCGGCCTTGGAACGTGCGTGCCCGGCCCAGGTCGGTGGCCGCCTCGACCAGTACTTGCTTGGCGTCCTCAGGTCTTCCGACGAACTCGCGATGAACGGACAGGAACGCGGCCGCAGCACCGGAGACGTGCGGCGCGGCCATTGACGTGCCGGAGTTCTCCACGTAGGTGGCTGCCGGCACGACCGCTTGCGCCTTGGCGAGCAGCGCGCCCGCCCCAGCGCTGACAACGCGCTCCCCCGGAGCGACCAGGTCTGGCTTCAGCCGGCCGTCCCCAGTCGGTCCTTTCGAGGAGAAGTACGACACGCCGGTGAGGTGCGGCATGGTGGACGTGGAACCAACGGTCAGGGCTCGCTCGGTGTTGCCCGGATCGTTGATCGTCATGTCAAACCCGAGCCGCATCTGTTGCTCCTGCGGGTCCAAGGCATACCCGTAACCGGTGTTGCCGGCGGCGACGACGACCAGTACGCCGCCGCGAACCAAGCGGTCCACCTCGCGGCACACTGGGGTGAGCCCGGTGGAGAACCAGGATGGGTCGAACGGGTAGCCGACCGACAGGTTGACCCCGTGCACTCTGAGCTCACGACCGCCGTTGTTGAGGTCCTGGATGTACTCCAGCGCTTCGAGTAGAGCAGCGAGGTCACCCGACCCGTCGTCCCGCAGCACTTTGCAGGACAGCAATCGGCAGTGCGGCGCCATCCCGCTGATGCGCTGGAGCGAGATCTCCTGCACGGCGGTGTCGCCGCGGTCGTCGTGGTACCAAGTCGCGGCGATGATCGGCTTGGCCCGGGTGGCCACTTGTTCACCGGCGAGGATCCCCGCGACGTGTGTGCCATGGCCGGCGGCATCCGTCAACGCGTCTGTATCGGTCGTACCGGCAAGGAACGACTTGTGGACCAGGCCGTCCGGCAGCTGCAGGTTGGCGTGCATCGTAAAGTGCCGATGATTCGCATCGATGCCCGAGTCGAGGACCGCCCAGATGAGGCTGTCGCCGGTCGCGTCGAACGATCGGTGGGCCGCATCGCACTTCGTCGTCACGATCGTGCGGTGGATGAGGGCGTTGATCTCGAAGTTCGGCCACATCCGATGGATGGCCCAGCGTGGAGCCCGGCTGATCCGGCTCGGGTCACCCGTCGCGGCATCGCCGGCGCCGGACAGCTGATCGCTGCGGGCGAGATCGCGAACCTCTGCACTCGTGAGCGCGGTGGTGATGTAGCCGCGGGACCGACGCATGGGCGGCGGCGGATCGAGCTCACCAAGCAGGCGCTCGACGTCCGCACCTGCACCGTCGACACCCTGCGGGTGCCCGGCCCGCAACTCGATCACGACACCCATCCGATTGGTTCCCTCGGCGCGGGTCATCAGCTCGGCCAACGGCCTCGAGATGACCGAGTCGGCAACCAGGTCCGGCGATGTCGGAACAGCGACCGGGCTCGCGGGTGGTGCTGCACCCTCGGCCCGTGGGCGTCCAGGGTCGGCCGGCAGTGCTGACTCCGTCAACGACGGCCGGGCCGGCCGGCGCTGAGGGGCGGCCACCCGCGGTGTGGTCTGCTCACGGGTCAGCGCGAACTCTGCCGGGATCTCGGGACGATCCGGCTGATCGCTGGTTGGCTTGCGACGCTTCGTGGCCATGGCGCGCCCATCCTGACAGCACACCGCGGCTCAGGCGGGTGAAAGCCGAACCATGCAGCTGCCGCTGCGGATGGCTCGGTAGCGTCGCCAGCCATGAGCATTACACCGGATACCAAGGACTGGACCTGGGTGCTCGACCGACGCTGCCCGGAGTGCGGTTTCGAGGCGGCGAACTTCGATCTGGCGACCCTGCCGACGACCCTGAGGAACAACGCGCAGACGTGGGCCGACGACGTGCTGCCGCGCACAGACGTCCGCCAACGACCAGACGACAGCACATGGTCGCCGCTTGAGTACGCCTGCCATGTCCGGGACGTGTTCCGGCTCTACCTGTTCCGGCTCAACCTCATGCTGACGCGGGACGACCCGGATTTCCCGAACTGGGACCAGAACGAGACCGCAGTGGCCGAGCGCTACGGCGAGCAGGATCCGGCGACGGTGGCCGTTGAGGTCGCGGGCGCGGGCACGGAGCTCGCCGACGCCTTCGAGCGGGTCACCGACGGCGACTGGGAACGCACCGGTAACCGCAGCGATGGCGCCCGGTTCACCGTCGAGTCATTCGCCCGCTACCTCGTGCACGACCCGGTTCACCACCTGCACGACGTCGGCGCGTCATGACCCGCCACGTGATCGTCGGCCGCGGGGCCGTCGGCAGCACCACCGCCCAGCTGCTCGCGGAGCGGGGCCACGAAGTCCGCGTAGTCAGCCGCAGTGGTGGGAGCAGTGGCACCGCCCAAGGCACTGGTTCGGTCGAGTACATCGCCGCAGACGCCGCCGACGCCGCCGCACTCAGCGACATCGCCCAGGGCGCGGTCGCTCTCTACAACTGCGCCAATCCCGCCTACCACCGCTGGCCCGTCGACTGGCCGCCGTTGGCGAACGCACTGCTCGAGGCCGCCGAAGCAACCGGTTCGGTCCTGGTGACGACCAGCAACCTGTATGTGTATGGCCCGGTGGCTGGGCCGATGACTGAGGACCTGCCGCTCGCCACGTCCGGCACGAAGGGCCGGGTGCGGGCGCAGATGTGGCGCGACGCGAAGGCTCGGCACCACTCCGGACGCATCCGCGCCACCGAGGCACGCGCTTCCGACTACTTCGGTCCGCTGGTCACGGACCAAAGTCACATTGGCGCTCGTGTACTGGAACCGATCGGGCACGGGAAAACGGTGCGGGTCGTCGGCGACCCCGATCAACCCCATTCCTGGACCTACGTACCGGACGTCGCGCGGGCGCTTGTCCGACTCGGTGCCGACGAGCGGGCTTGGGGCCGCGTCTGGCACGTGCCGACCAACCCACCGCGTTCGCAGCGGGAGATGGTGACCCGGATGTGCGAGATCGCCGGCGTCGAACCGGTGCCAGTCCGAGGGATTCCCAAGATCGCTGTGCGGGGTGTCGGGTTGTTCAGCAAGACCACGCGTGAGCTGAACGAGACGTGGTACCAGTTCGACCGGCCGTTCGTGCTCGACTCGTCTGCCTACACCAATACTTTCGGCGAGTCCGCAACCCCGATGGACGAGGCGCTCTCGTCGACGCTCGACTGGTGGCGCAGCCGGCCCGCGAGCTGACGGCCCGCCTCGGTCAACGCGATGAGGCCGGTGGCGAGCCCAGCGCCGAGGAGCAGCCCTTTGAGCGGGTCCTCCTCGAAGGCAGTTCCCCCGAGGAAACCGAGCATGGTCGCGTATATCGACCACAGGACGGCAGCGACGGCGTCCCAGCAGGCGAATCGAGCGCGTGGGTACCGACTTGCACCCATGGTCAGGGTCGTTGCCGTCCGTCCGCCTGGGATGAACCGGGCACCGACCATGACGACGCCACCCCGGCGCTTCAAGGTTCGTCGTGCCCACGCGAGCGCTCGGTCTGGCCGGGACCCGATGGCCCAGCGCCGCTGCAATGAGGGTGCCGTACACCGTCCGATCGCATACGCCAGGTGGTCACCGATGAACGCGCCGACCGCCGCGGAGACGACGATCACAACGAGGGACGAGTCTCCGGATGCGGCATACACGCCGGCTGTGATCACGACTGCCTCACTGGGCACGAGCGGCACGAACGCGTCGAGCAGCGCGAAGCCCGCGATCACGACGACCGCCCAAGGCGAGGTCACGACGTTCTGGAGCAGCTGCAGCGCGGCGTCCACCATGACATGAACGCTCGTCGTCGAGCGCCGCTCGATGACTCCGGTGTGTCCCGCACATCCCCCTGCCGATACCCCGAGCGCGGGTCAGGGTGCTTGACGCGTCGACAAGACTGGCCGCATGGAGGTCGTCGTCGTCGATCAGACCGAGCGGCATCGCTACCTCGCGACCCTCGACGGGCGGGAGGCCGGGTTCCTCGAGTACATCCAGTCCAAGGGCCCGCGGGCGCTCGTGCACACCGAGGTCGACCTGCGCTTCGAGGGCCAGGGCGTCGGCGGCGCGCTCGCCCGCTACGCGCTTGATGAGGCCCGCGCCAACGACGTGAAGGTCGTCGTGACGTGCCCGTTCGTCATCGACTGGCTGCGTCGAAACCGGGATTATCTCGATGTCGTGTACCAGTCGACGACCGAAAGCAGGTGAGCATGCCGGTCCAAAGGCTCAACCATGCGGTGCTGTTCGTGCGCGACGTCGCGCGCAGCATGCAGTTCTACGGCGATGTCCTCGGGTTCCGACCGATCGAGGGGATGGCCGAGCTCCGCGGCGCAGCCTTCCTCCGCGCGCCCGGCTCGACGAACGACCACGACCTCGGTCTCTTCGAAATCGGTTCCCAAGCCGGTGACTCCGGCGCGGGCCGGAGCACTGTCGGTCTGTACCACCTGGCCTGGGAGGTCGACACTCTCGCCGAGCTCGAGCGGATCGCCGCTGCACTGCGGGAGGCTGGTGCACTCACTGGCGCCTCCGACCACGCCACGACGAAGGCTGTGTATGCGCGTGACCCCGACGGCTTGGAGTTCGAGGTCTCGTGGATGGTGCCCGCCGACCGCATCGACGAGGCCACGCTGGCCGGGCGCACAAGCATTCAGCCGCTCGACCTGGCACGCGAGATGGAGCGCTATGGCGCGGACACCCAGGGCGGCATCGGCGTCAGCCGACAGTGAGCACATCGGCGTCAGCCGACAGGGAACACATCGGCGTCAGCCGACACCCCTCCAGCAACGACGTTGCCGCCGCCTGGATCTCTTCGATGCGCCGCACATCGTTGCGGAGTCGTTGAGGAGATGAGCGGGGTGAGCGATCAGGAGACGCGACCGAAGGACGTCCCGGCCCCGACCCGCAGTGGCTTGAGGCCAACCCGGGTACCCGCTTGGAGCGCCTCGTAGACCATGCCGTCACCGGCGTAGATCGACACGTGGTGGACCCGGCGGCCACGCGCCTGGAAGACCAGGTCCCCCGGACGGGCCTCGCTCTGGGAGATCTTTGTGGTGGCGGCCCGCTGGCCGGCAGAAGTCCTCGGCAGCGAGATGGCGACCTGTCGGAACACGTACTGCACGTAGCCCGAACAGTCGAAGCCCTTTGGTGTCGTCCCACCCCAGCGGTACGAGCCACCGGATGCGGCCGCGGCAGCGTCGATAATGCGCTGCTCCGACTGGCGCGCAGCATCAGCGGCCGCCTGCTCGGCAGCGATCCTGGCCTGCTCCGCCGCGACCCTGGCCGCCTCGGCGGCAGCGGCCTGCTCGGCCGCGACCCGAGCGGCTTCCGCGGCGGCCGCCTGCTCAGCGGCGATCAGCTCAGCCTCGGCGCGGGCCTGCGCCGCGGCGACCGCGTCGGCGACGGCCTCAGCGGGAGCCTTCGGGTCAACGGCGTCGGCGCCGGCGAGCGCCGGGAGAGCGGCCTGGCCGGTGGCCGCCGGGGCCGGAGAGCCTGGGACAGCCGCGGCGGTCGTGAGGGCGGCAACGATGACACCAGCCCCAGCGGCCAAAGCCGTCCGGCGCATGCGGGACTGACGAACGCGCATGAGTGATTCCTGAACACCGACGCCTACGAGGTGAGCTGTCGGGTTCGGGCCGGTGTGTGGCCCGGCCGCTCGATGTGCAGCGGCTTCACCCCGAGGCTCCGCGAGGGGCCGTGGTGCTTGGGTCCCCCGCTCCTGCCGGCGGTTGGTGCTGGTGGTGCTCGCGCTGCGCGGCAGGACTCGGCGATCGCAGGCGGCGACCCCTAGGGGTCCTCAGGGGTCGGAAGACCTTACGTGGCATAGGGATTCTTCGCCAAATCTCTGAGAATCAGCGTGCCGCAACTCACGCATACGCGCACCAGATCGGTCCGACCGGGTGACCCCCGGGTATCAACCGGGCCCGGTACGGCTCTTATCGCGTGCAATGCATCAGCCGAATGGGGGGTGACCGACGTGACGGTGATAACTCCTGTCACGGGCGACCCGACGACTAGCCGGAGCGTGGCAGCACGGTTCGTCGACCGTGTCGGACGGGCGGCGCGTGCGGCGCGCGTTCCCCTCATGGACGAGTTCTCGGACTTCGGGGGCGGAATGATCGCCCGCAAGCCGACTGGCCCCGTCGGCAGTGCCGTCGGGGATGGGACCCCGGTGCTCATCATCGGCGGGCTCGCAAGCACCCCGACCACCTTGAGGCCGCTCACAAACTGGCTGGAACAGCTCGGCTGGCAGCCGGTCGTCGCTCCGGTTCGAGCCGGACTCGACTGCGGTGAGCGCACGATGCCAGCCATCGACCAAGCACTCGAAGACATTCGACTCGAATACGGCGGCCCACCCGTCGTCGTCGCCCACAGTCGCGGTGGGCAGTTCGCGCGCGCCGCTACGGTCCGCAACCCTGACGCGGTGCGGGCCCTGATCACGCTCGGGTCTCCGATCAACCGGCTGCTGGCAGTGCACCCGCTGCTGCGGATCGAGGTCAGCCTGCTCAGTGTGGCCGGTGCCATTGGGGTCCCCGGGTTGTTCAGTCCCTCCTGTCTTTGGGGCGCTTGCTGCCGCACGCTGCGCGACGACTTGCTCGCCCCGTTCCCGCAGGGAGTTCCGTACCTCAGCGTCTACTCACGCAGGGACGCCATCGTCGACTGGCGCAGCTGCCTCGACCCCGCAGCCCGACACCTCGAGGTCGACGCATCGCACATCGGGTTGATCAATTCTGCCGGCGCGCTCGAGGTCGTCGCGCAGGAAATCGCGCGATGTGTGCGAAGCCGTGGACTCCAACCAGCCCAATCGATCGCCGCCTGAGCAACCGGCTCCGGGCGACCAGCCACCGACCTGGGCTTGGCCCAGGTCCTGTCACGAAAGGCCCTCGAATGCCCGCGTTCACCACGAAGGACCAGGCCGTCGACGTCTTCACCGAACTGTTCGAGATCCTGCTCAATGACGCGACGTTTTCCCGGATCGTGCGCGAAGAGAACCTCTCCGCGCACTTCGTTCACACCAAGCCCGACCTCGAGATCTTCGTCGACTCAGACGGCGTTCGCATCGACGACGTTCCGTATGCGGCCGCCCTCAAGATCAAGATGAGCTGCGACACCGCAGACTCACTGTGGGCCGGTCGCTTGCTCATGCCGATCGCCGTGGCGATGGGAAAGATCCGCATCAAGGGCAGCGTCGCCAAGGTGCTCGAGTTCGTACCGCTGCTGCACCCGGCGTTCGACCGATACCCGGGGATCGCCACCGCCGCCGGAGTCGGCGGCGCCCACTAGTCCATCGATGTCACGAAAGGTCCCCCCGATGCTCAACACCTTGACCCGTCATCCCGACGAGGCTGCTCCGCAGGGCGTCCACGAGCCGACGCTGACCCAGCTCCCCGCGCATGTCGAGGAGCTGCGCAGGACGGCGCGCGAGTTCGCTCAGCAGCGACTGCGGCCCGCGGTGCAACGACTCGACCAGGCTCCGGCCGCGGACTTCGACTGGGAACTGGTGGCCGAGGCCCACGCTCTGGGGCTCACGAGGTTGGTCATCCCGCGACAGCTCGGTGGCCTGGGGTACGGCGAGCTCGGGGTTGCGGTCGCACTTGAGGAGCTTGCCGCGGTGGACGCGGGGTTCGCCCTCATCATCGGCGCGACCATGCTCGGGCAGGCACCGATCCTGCTGTCGGGGGATCCGCGCATCCAGTCGAGGTTTCTGCCGCTGTTCGCCGGCGACGACCCGGTGCTCGCGTGCAACGCGATCACTGAGGACCTCGCTGGTTGCGACCTCCTCATCCCGGACAACGCTCCGCACGCTGTCGGTGTGATGTCCGCGCGTCGAGACGGTGACGAGTACGTCCTGTCGGGGGCCAAGAAGTTCATCACCAACGGCAAGGTCGCCAACTACGCGACCACCTTCGCCAACGTCGACGGCCATGGCGGCGCAACCGGACTGACATGCTTCGTGGTCCCGCTGGACTCGCCCGGGATCACGCGCGGCGACGTTGCCGACAAGATGGGCTACCGCTCGTGTCTGGGCACTGAACTGCTGTTCGACGAGGTGCGGGTTCCGGCCGAGAACATGATCGGCGGCGAAGGCGGCGGGGTCCACATCAACATCGCCCAAATGGACATGGCGCGGGCAGCTGTCGCGGCCATCTCCACTGGCGTCGCTCGCGGCGCCCTCGAGCTCGCCATTGCCTGGTGCGGCGACCGCACCCAGGGCGGAGTCAAGCTGTGGCAGCACCAGTTCACGGCCCGCAAGCTGGCCGAGATGACGGCCAAGGTGGATGCCGCCCGCCTGCTGTACCTCAAGGCTGCGCACCTGGCCGACACCGAGGTTCCTGCGCCCGCATATGAGCCCGCAGTCGCCAAGCTGTTCGCCGACCGCATCGCGATCGAAGTTGCCACCGAGGCCATGGGGCTCATGGGAGCGCGTGGCTATGTACGCGACTGGGGCATGGAGAAGTACGTGCGCGAGGCCCTCGGAGCGCGCATCTACGAGGGCACGCCCGAGGTGCTTGCCCTCGCTATCACTGCGTCCATGTACGACGAGGGCGACGACGACTTCTAGAGCTACGACATCCAACGGGGGTCTCTCATGTGCACGAAGTACGACACGATCAGCACCCGCTTTGCCCGCGACGTGGTCAGGTTGAACACTGGATTGGCGTTCCGCGGCTTGCCCGACGCACTTCCCGACGCCGAGCTGCTGCACCGGGTCGAACGGCCGGGTGGGCTGACCACCCTCGCCGTGCGGACCGATCAGCTGCCGGACCGCTACTTGCTTGGGCTGATGGGCTTTCGGCTCGCGCAGTACCTGCAGCTCGGGTATGCCTGCGAACAGGTCGTCCACGCCACTGGGATGTTCGCCGAGCCAGCCCATCATCTGGAGGACGACGACGTTCACGTCGTCACGCTGGATGCGCAGGGGCGCATTCTGGGATACCTGTGCCTGGCCGGTTCCGGCGACAGTCGTCCGCTTGAGCTCACGGACCCGGCGCGCCGGCCGTTCCCAGTCGAGGTTGCGCACGACCTGAATCTCTTCGACCGCGTGCCGCCCCATGAGGGGGTGCGTTCGAACCACGTACGTGAGCTCAAGAGGTTCGTGCACAGCCGGCTCATGCACGACAAAGAACAACGGCTCCAGGTCACCATGGAGCTCCTGCTGGGAGCGGGACGCGCGCTCTTGCTGCTGGACCCGCCGATCCGCACGTTGGTGGGCGACGTCGAGGAGGACGTCGCGCTGCGGCACATCGTCCTGGCCGGGATGGAGGTCGTCGTCATCGAGGGGACCACACCTGCCCTGCCGTACGACGACGTCATGCACCCGCTCTACACGGCACGCGATGCGGTGAAGCCATTCGTTGCGCACGTCCCCGACCACGCCGAGCTTCAGCGCCGGGTCGAGTTCCTCAACACGGCTCTTGCTCAGTCCGACATCTTCGCAACCGCCGACGCCATGCCCACTGCCATGCCCGGCTCGGCACGGCACCTGGCCGCCTGAAGGAGACCACAATGACGACCACATACGAGCTCGAACAGCGTCAGACGCGTCGCGCCGCCCAGTTGCTGGCCTCGTCCGGCGAGCACTCCTACGACCCCGACATCGACATTGACTGGTCAGCTGATCTGGAGCCAGGGAAATGGTTCGTGCCGCAACACCGCTGCACGCTGTACGGCACACAAACATGGCATCGGATGAGCGAGGAACAGCGCCTGCTGCTGAGCCGAGAGGAGCTGGCCGCCTCGATCGCGCTCGGGGTGTGGACCGAGCAGATGCTGCTGCAGATGGTTTCGCGCTACGTCTATGACCGCGACGTCTCGACCCCGTCGGTGCAGTTTGCGCTGACCGAGGTCGCCGACGAAGTCCGCCACATGATCATGTTCGCCCGCGTCGTCGACGCGATCGGTAGCCAGGTCTATCCGACCCCGACCCGGATCAAGCAGACCGGGCGGATGTTGAAGTCCGCCGCGCCGGTCAGCGCGCTGTGGGCGTTGGTGCTGCTCACCGAGGAGATGTTCGACCGAACCCAGCGCGAGATGGCGGCCGACGAGAGCGTTCAACCGCTCGTCCGCGCGATGGCCCGGATCCACGTCATCGAGGAGGCCCGGCATATCAGCTTCGCGCGAACCGAGATCGAGGCGCGGATCCCGGAGCTGAGTCGAATCGAGCTGTCGGCGTTCCGTGCGCTGCTGGCCATGTCCGTCCAGACGTTCGCCGGTGAGTTCTTCAACCCGTTGGTCTACCGCCGCGTCGGCCTGGACGAGCGTCAGGCAATGCGCGAGGCGCGGGCCAACCCGCACGTGCGCGAGACCTTCCGCTGGGCGGCCAGCCGGATCACCGACTACTACTCCTCGATCGGGCTCATCGGCGGAACGAGCGAGCACATTTGGACTCGGCTGGGTTTTCGATGACCAAGCTGCCGATGACCAGCGTTCAGTCGAGTCATGAGCATGACGACGAGGGGTATGCGGGTCCGGCGACGGTGATCGTCGGCGGGCACGAGATCCAAGTCTCCGTACAACTCAAGGGGTACTTCCAGCCACTCGACGGCCGCTACACCTGGTACGGGCGGATTGCCCGCAACGACGAGCTAACCGCCCTGCTCCGCGGCGCCGGTGACGCGGTCCTCGTCACCCCGCAAGGCCGGGCAGCGGCAAGGCTGAGCAACATCGACAGCTGGGGTCGGTATCAGGCGCGGGGTCGCAGCACTCCACCTTTCGCAGTCGCAACGGCCATCCCGGATCCGGACCCGACCGCACGCTAAGCGCCTTCGGGCGTCAGGTGTCCCGACCGACCGCCACCCCCGAGGCGTCCACATGACCAACCGCCCCCGCCACGCTTCCACACGAGCGACCAGCACGCGCCTTCGTGTCCTGGTCATCCTCGCCGCCTTCCTGTGCGTTGTGTTGAGCGGCGGCATCGCGGTCGCCAAGCTCGGCTCCGACCAGTCGTGCCCCAACGGGCGCACCCCCTTGCGGGTCGCGGTCTCGCCTGACCTTGCTCCAGCGGCCACGGCAGTGACGACCCGACTCGACCCCGAGGCGCGCTGCCTGGACCTCCGGCTCCAGCCCACCTCGGCTGCCGACGTTGTGTCGCAGCTCAACCAGGGGCTCGTCGAGCCGCCGGACGTGTGGATCCCCGAGTCGTCGCTGTGGCTGACCCGAGGCACCACGGACCGAGTCATCCCTGCCGCTGCCGGAGCGGCATCGGTGGCGACCAGCCCGCTCGTCCTCGCGATCAGTGCCACCACCGCGGCTCAGCTCGCCCCTGCAGCCGACCGGCCGGCGGTGGCTGACCTCGTCGGACCGGGCGCGACAAGCCGCCCTGTCGCGGTTCGGCTCTCGGATCAGCCGTTGTCGCCCGCCCGCGTCGGCACCGTCCTTGCGCTCCAATCTGCGGTACAGGGACGCGACGATGCCCGGGCGGCGCTGACACAGATGCTGCGGGCGGCCGAGGTCACGAACGCGGACACCGAGCAGCTCGTCGAGCTGACCGCGGGCGACTCCGTCGCCATACCGGTGCCGGAGCAGACCGTGTGGGCCGCCAACACGGCCACCGGCACAAACCAGACACCAGCCGTGGTCGCGGTCTACCCCGGTGGCTACGCCTTCGACTATCCATTTGCCGTCCTCACCGAAGACGACAGCCGGCAGGCCGCAGCGGACATCCTGCTGAAGGCCCTGCAGTCCGACGCCGGGCAGGCTGAGCTCCGCGCAGCCGGTTTTCGCGACCTGTCGTCGCGCGCCGGCGACGGGCTGACCCCGGCGATGGGTGTCGACCCCGGACGCCCGGTGGAGCAGCAGCCGATCGACTCGGCCACCACCGAGCAGGCGGAACGCACCCTCCGGCTGCTGCGCACTGACGCCCGGCTGCTTGCGGTCATCGACGTATCGGGATCCATGGCCAAGGAGGTTCCCGGCTCGGGCGGCGCCACGCGGTTGCAGCTGGCGGCACAGGCGGCCACGGAGGGGCTAGGCCTGTACCCGGATGGCACCGACGTCGGGCTGTGGGTGTTCGCGACCGACCTGGGCGACGCTGGAGATCACCGCGAGGTGCTGCCGATCAGACGTGTGGGCGGGCCTGCGGACCGGCAGCGCCTGGCCACGGCACTCGCCGAGGTTGCGGTCGCACAAGGCGACACAGCGTTGTACGACACCGCACTCGCCGCCGTCCGCGAGGTTCGACAGCGCTGGTCCGCCGAGAAGGTCAACGCGGTGGTTCTGCTTTCCGACGGCGAGGACACCGACGACGACTCGATCGGTCTGGACGGGCTGCTCCAGACGTTGCAGACAGAGAACGACCCGGCTCGACCGGTTCCCGTCATCACGATCGCGTACGGACCCGAGGCAGGCGCCGACGTCCTTGCGCGGATCAGCGAGGCCACCGGCGGGGCCACCTACACCGCGACAGACCCTCGGCAGATCCGGCAAGTCTTCCTGGATGCCGTCGGTCAACGCGTTTGCCGACCCGACTGCGTGCCCTCACCAGTCGGCTGAGCACCGCCCGTGTCCAGCGAGGAGTCCGCGATGACGACAACGTTCGACCAGTCGCTGTACGACGAACTGACGGCGCGCAACCGGGGGTTCGTCCCGCGGCAGACCCAGCAGCTGCTGCAGACCGCGACGGTGCTTGTCGCCGGCTGCGGGTCCACCGGTGGCGCATCCGTCGAGCCGCTGGCGCGTCTCGGCGTGCAGAACTTCCTGCTGGCGGACAACGGCTGCTATGAGCTCAACAACCTCAACCGGCAGGCGGCGTACCTCGACGAGATCGGGCAGAACAAGGCCGACGTATGCGCACGTCGCGTCGGGGGGGTAAACCCACAGTCGACGGCCGAGGTTCATCGGGCCGGCATCAACTCGCGAAACGTCGACGACCTCGTCGATCGCTGCGCTGTTGTCATCGACGGCGTCGACGTCACCGAACCCGCTGGCTGGGTGGCCAAGTTCGAGCTGCATGCGGCCGCGGCCCGTCTGGGCCGGCCGGTGGTCACCGGGTACGACATGGCGGGCGCTCAGTACGTGCGCTACTACGACTACCGGCGACCCCGGCCAGCGTTCGACGGGCGGATCACCCGTCAGCACATCGACAGCCTCACGACGTGGGGCCTGCTCAGGCGAGCCGTCCCGCTGTGGGCGGTGCCCGTCGAGATGCTCGAGAGCGCCCGCCGCTCCGTTGCGACGGGGGAGGAGAGCGTTCCCCAGGTGGTGTACGCCTCGCTGCTGTTCGGGGCGATCGCGGCGAAGATGGTCGTTGACATCGTGGGTGGCCGCCGCGTTCGTCGGCATACTCTCGTCAACGTCGACCGGGCCATCCACCCGCTCGCCGTCAATGCGTTCGACCGCCTCCGCAAACCGGTCGTGCTGGTTCAGGCGCTGGCGGACCTGGCCGCCACGGAGCGCTCCGCCCGACGAACGTGAAGCGCATCGTCGACGGTTACGTCCGATTCAGCCGACGGTGGCGGTGGCCGCTGACCGGGCTATGGCTCGTCGCGCTCGCAGTCGCAGCAGTCGTGTCGGCGCCGTTGCCGACGCTGCTCAGCGGTGGCGGGTGGAACGTCGAGGGCTCACAGTCCGAGTCGGTGGAGCGGGCACTGCGCGACGGCTTCGTCGGGCGCGGCCCCAGCACCGTAACGGTCGTCGTGCATGACGCCTGGTACACGGCCGACCAACCCGGTTTCGAGGCCCGGGTCGAACGCGTGATGGAACACGTTGCGGCCGAACGCGCCTTGCAGGTGCGCAGCCGGATCGGGTGGGCGCAGCTGTCCGGTCCGGCGCGAGACGCGTACGTGGGACAGGATCGGCGGACCGCGGTTGAGGTGCTCGGGCTCGCGCTCGCCGACGGCGACGCGCGACGCGTGATCCCTGAGGTTCAAGCCGACCTGACGACCGCTTTCGCGGAGCAAGGGCTCGAAGTGTCGCTCGTCGGAACGGCAGCCTTCTGGGGCGAGGTCAACCACATCAGCGAACGCGGTCTCCTGCGCGCCGAGCTGCTGACCCTGCCCCTCATCCTGCTCGTGCTCGTCCTGCTGTTCGGTGGCGTGGTGGCGGCCCTGGCTTCCCTGTCCGTCGGCATCACGGCCATCCTGTTCAGCTTCGCCGTCCTGACCGTCCTCGCGCGCAGCTACGAGCTGTCAGTCTTCGTCCAGAACACTGCAACCATGCTCGGCCTCGGCGTCGGGGTGGACTACTCCCTGTTCGTCATCGCCCGGTTCAAGGAGGAGCTGGCTGGCGGACACACGGTCGACGAAGCGCTGGCGACGACCATGCGGACATCGGGCGAGACCGTGGTGTTCTCCGGGGTGACCATCGTCGCCGCGATGTCGACACTCTTCCTCGTTCCACTCGGCGTCATCGCGTCGATCGCACTCGGGGCCGTCGTCGTGGTCGCATTCGCCGTGCTCGCCTCCACCCTCGTGCTGCCCGTGCTGCTGTCCCTCTTGGGTCGCCGGATCGCTGCCGGATCGGTCCAACCCACCCGCGGCAGCCACCGGTTGCCCCGCTCCCAGCGTTGGGTCCGGCTCGCCGGGCGGGTCATGCGCCGGCCGGGGATGTTCGTGGCAGCCGGCGTTGTCGCCATGCTCGCGATCGCCGCGCCGTCCGTGGGTCTGCAGACCTTCACACCTGACGCGTCGATCGTCCCGACGACTTCACCGGTCAGAAGCGGATTCGAGCACATGCAGGCCGCGTTCGGCGCCGGTTCCACAGCGCCCATCCAGGTGGTCGTGCAGGCCGAGCAGCCCCTGAGCGAAGGCAGGCACGGGGGCACGCTGAGCGAGCTGAACGATCGCTTGTCGCGGCTGGACAACGTCGCCGAAGTCCGCTCCGCGCTGCCGGTGCTGGAGCAGGTGTCCCCGGCCGAGCCACTCGCTGTGTTGGGTGTGGCCCCTCGCGAGACGTTGCCGCCGGATGCGCGAGCCATCATCGATCACTATGTCTCCGCCGATGCACGCACGGCCGTGTTCGAGGTCGTCCCGGAGGGTCGGGCGTCCGATGCGACAACGCAAGGCGTTGCGGCGGCGGCCAGGACCCTCGCGGCCGAAGTCGATGACGGCCTGACCGTGACTGTGGGCGGCGAGACAGCCCAGGGAATCGAGAGCAACGGCGTCATCCAGGACTCGCTGCCGCGGGTGGTGCTCACGATGCTCGCGGTCATCTACGTCCTGCTCCTGCTGACCTTCCGTTCGGTCCTGCTGCCGCTCAAGGCGATCGCGATGAACCTGCTGTCCGTCGGCGCCACCTTCGGGATCCTCGTGCTGGTCTTTCAGCAGCATCTCGGTGGCGTGCTGGGCGCGGACGACCCCGCATACATCCAGAACTTCGTTCCGCTGCTGCTGCTGACCCTGCTGTTCAGTCTGAGCACCGACTACGAGGTGTTCCTGCTCAGCCGGGTGCGCGAGGACTACCTGCGCACCGGCGACAACCAGGGCAGTGTGGCGCGCGGTCTGGCGACGACCGCACCATTGATCTCGGGCGCGGCGCTGCTCATGGTCGTGGTTTTCGGCGCGTTCGCCCTGGCCGGCATCCTGCCAATCAAGCAGCTGGGACTGGGCATGGCGATCGCGATCGCGATCGACGCAACGATCGTCCGGCTCATCCTCGTACCGGCCACCATGCGCCTGATGGGCAGCTGGAACTGGTGGCGACCCACGCTGCCTCGGTTTCGCTGGTCAGCGGGCGGAAGCCGGGATCTGACCCATCCGGCCGGCGTTGAAGTCCTCAATCGCCTCGATGATCTCCTCCTTCGTGTTCATCACGAAGGGGCCGTAATTGACGATCGGCTCGTTGATCGGCTGACCGCCGAGGAGCAGTACCTCGAGGGCGGGCGTGCGTGACTCCTGCGTCGTCGCGGCTGTCACGGTGATGGCGTCCCCGCCGCCGAACACGGACATCTGACCCTCGCGGATCGGCGCGGCCCTCTCCGCCGGCCCGGCAGTGCCCGAGCCGGACAGCACGTACACCATCGCGTTGAAGTCCACGCGCCACGGCAGCTGCAGCGAGGCACCTGGCTGGATCGTGGCGTGCGCATACGTAATCGGGGTGTAGGTGTGCCCCGGCCCGTCGTGGCCGGCGAGCGAGCCGGCGATGAGCCGGACCAGCGCGCCACCATCGTCCGAGGCGAGCAACGCCAGGTGCGGCGCCTGGATGTCCTGGTAGCGCGGCGGCACCCGCTTGATGTCGCGCGGCAGGTTGACCCACAGCTGGACGCCATGGAAGAGCCCGCCCGACTGCACCAGCCACTCCGGCGGGGTCTCGATATGCAAGATGCCGTCGCCGGCAGTCATCCACTGGGTCGAGCCATCGGCGATCAGACCGCCGCCGCCGGTGGAGTCCTGGTGGGCGAACGCGCCGTCGATGATGTAGGTGACCGTCTCGAACCCTCTGTGCGGGT
>JBEVHX010000041.1:0-10095 GCA_040510995.1 Candidatus Nanopelagicales bacterium | reverse complement strand
ACGGCGAGCCGGAGCGGGTCGTCCGGGTCCGCGGCGACCGCCTCTACCAGCTCGTCGAGCGGCGGAAGCTCGGCGATCACCTGCTCGAGCTGCGCTTCACACCGGGCGTCGCGGCCTACGCTTTCACCTTCGGGTAGGTTCGGCGTCGTGTATGCCGCGGCAACCGACCGGTACGAGCGGATGATCTACCGCCGGAGCGGTCGCAGCGGGCTGCAGCTGCCGGCGCTCTCGCTCGGGCTCTGGCACAACTTCGGCCACGACCGCCCGTACGAGACCGGTCGCGCGATCGTCCGGCGGGCCTTCGACCTCGGCATTCTCCACTTCGACCTCGCGAACAACTACGGGCCGCCGTACGGCTCGGCCGAGGAGAACTTCGGCCGCATGCTGCGCGACGACCTGCGGCCCTACCGCGACGAGCTCGTCATCTCGACGAAGGCCGGCTACGACATGTGGCCCGGTCCATACGGCGAGTGGGGGTCCCGCAAGTACGTGTTGTCCTCACTCGACCAGTCCCTCGCCCGGATGCGGCTGGACTACGTCGACATCTTCTACAGCCACCGGCACGACCCGGACACCCCGCTCGAGGAGACACTCGGCGCGTTGCACACGGCGGTGCGGCAGGGCAAGGCTCTCTATGCCGGAATCTCGTCCTACTCCGCCGAGCGGACGACTGAGGCGGCCGCCATCATGCGCGACCTCGGGACGCCGCTGCTCATCCATCAGCCGTCGTACTCGATGCTGAACCGTTGGGTGGAGGATGGGCTGCTCGACGTCCTGGAACACGAGGGAATCGGTTGCATCGCGTTCTCCCCGTTGGCGCAGGGCATGCTGACCTCGCGTTACCTGGACGGCATCCCGAGCGACTCGCGGGCCGCGCAGGACACGTCGCTGTCGCCGGACCTGCTGTCCCAGGACAACCTGGAGCGGATCCGCGCCCTGAACGCGATGGCGGCGCGCCGCGGTCAGTCGTTGGCTCAGCTCGCGCTGGCGTGGGTGTTGCGCGACCCGCGGGTGACGTCGGTGCTCATCGGTGCCAGCAGCGTCGCTCAGCTCGACGAGAACGTGGCGGCACTCGCCAACCTGGAGTTGTCTGCGGCTGAGCTCGCGGAGATCGACCGATATGCCGTCGAGGGAGGCATCAACCTGTGGGCTCGGTCCAGCGCCGACTGACCATTGCCCTGCTCGTTGTCGCCGCCGCCCTGAGTGCGTGTGAAGGCGAACCCGCTGAGCCGCGTGCGACGGATCCCGAGCTGACCGCCGGTGCGGTTCAGTACCGGGAGGACCACGTCACCGGGATGATGCGAATCCTGCTCGGCAACAATTCGCCGGACACCGTTGTCGTGCAGGACCTGCGGCTGTCCTGGCCCGGCCTCGAGGAGGTCGACAGCGTCCGGCTGGACTATGCGCTGCGCCCGGGTGCGACAGCGGCGCTGGTCATCCCGTTCGGATCGGCGGTGTGCGACACGTCCGAGCCCGCCACCGACAACGCGCTCGCGGTGATGACGCTGGCCGGCCTCGGCGACGTGCGTGTGCCGATCACCGACGGCCTGCAGACGTTGACCCGGCTGCACGATCGCGACTGCACCAGGCGGGAACTCGAGCGGCGGGTAAACCTCGGCTTCGCCCCCGCGTCCACCTGGCTGCTGCTCGACATCGGCGGCAAGCCGGTCCTGCGCGGCGGGCTGATCGTGACCCGCCGCGCATACGAGGCGGACGTGGTCCTCGACGGGGCACAAGGAAGCGTTGTGCTGACCCCCTCGATGACTCCGCCTGCCACCTCACCGTGGCTGACGTTGCCGTCCGGCATGGAAACGGCCGAAGTGTCCGTGGACATCACCAGCAGCGGTCGCTGCGGCGGCCATGTGCTCGGTGAGGTGAAGAAGCCGTACGAGTTCGAGTTCTTCGTCGACGTCGGTGCGGGCCTGCAGGCATACGCGGTCGACTCCGAGGAGGACTTGCAGCTCAGGTTGCGCGACGAGGTGTTCTTTCCCGGTTGCGGGGTCACCCCCACCACCTCAGCGGGTTAACGATGGGCGATGGCGACCGACCGACGGTCGACGAGCCCGGCAGTCACGCTTCGTAGCTCTGCTCGACCATGAAGACCGCATGCGAGTGCTCCGCCCCCAGACGCTCGAGAAGCTCAACGGCTGCGGGCCGCACGCCGCTGTCACGTAGGGCAATGAGGGATTCCCGGTCTCGCCAGGTGCTCTGTATGCGCCAGACACCGTCCTGCCCCCGAAGCAGCTCGGTCCGCAGCAGGCCGGCCGGCCTCTCGGCGGCATTCAGTTGCGCGTAACCCGCGAGCAGGTCTGCTTCCCGGGCGGGGTCCACCTTGGCGTCGACGGACGTCACAATCGGCGCACTCATGCGGACCCCTTCCGGTGATTCTCCAGGAGCACGGTACCGAGGTGCCGTTGGGTCATCGGTGAACAGCTCGCTGACGTGCCGCAGCACGGCGTCGGGTGCCTCCAGGTAGGCGAAGTGGCCACAGTGCGGCACCACGACGAGTCGCGCCCGGGGGAACGCCTCGGCTGTTCTCGTCGCCATGTCGACAGGAACGAAGTCCTGCTCGCCATGGATCACGAGTGTCGGCACGACCACGTGACGCTGCCGCGGGAGGAGGTCATATCCGGGGAAAGACCACGTCTGCTCATAAAGCCGGTGCTCGATGGCTCGCGCCAAGAGCACCCGCTCCCGACTGAAGTTCGTCCGCAGTCGTGGCACGAGTTGGTCGAGCAACTCGGGCGCACACACGGCCGGTCGGTAGTGGATCCGGTAGTACTCGGACTCAGCCTCGAGGTCGCCCGCCCGAAACTCGGCGGTCGCGGCGATGGCTTCCATCCGTTCGACGTCGCCGGGCGGGCGGATACTGCGCAGGTGCCGCCGCCACGCTTGCATGTCCTCGTGCGAGGCGGGTGCGGCGTTCATCAGGATCAGGTGGGTCAGCCGATCGGGATGACGGCTGGCGTACTCCATCGCCAGCACTGCCCCCCAGCTGTGCCCGAGGACGGCCCACGACTCAAGTCCGAAATGGCGCCGGAGGTGCTCCAGATCGTCCATCTCGGACGCGACGGTGACGTCGTCGGGTTGGACCCCGTCCGCCGATCGCCCGCGGCCGCGGCCGTCGTAGTAGATGAGCCGGAATCGCTCAGCGAGACAGTCAAGTTCGGGCACCAGGTAGTCGGAGTCGAAATCAGGCCCGCCGTGCAGCACGACGATCGGCGGGCCGCTGCCGATGTCCCGGACATGCAGTCGGGCGTTGCTGGCGCTGACGAGCCCGGTATGCGCCCTCACGGCTCGACACTCTGCGGCGCCGTGAGCCGACCCCGATCCTCGAGCCGACGGGCTCATTGCAGCGACTGGCCTGCGATGCACTCCTGCCAGAACCGCAGCCACTGAGACTCCCGGGCGAACTGGCTGCTCAGCTTGTCAGCTCCCGAGGCGTCGGTCTCGCTCGGGAGCACGACAGACAGGCCACCGAAGACCCTGTGGTCGTCATCGGTTCTGTGCGCCACCGTCAGCGGACCAAGGGCCGTCGCGATGGTGCCCGCGAGCGGGCCGGGCACCAGCAGGTCCGCCAGTCGTTTCACGTCGTACGTGCTGTCGCCGACGCCTGGCCACTGCGCGACCTCGATCGCTGTGAAGATCGGTTCTGGCCGGGGCTTCGGGCGAAGGCCCAGCTGCTGGCTCACCAGGCTGGATACGGCATCCTTCAACCCGGTCACGGCCGACGGATCGAAGGCGCCGATCGAGTAGATGTCCTTCGCAGCCTTCACCTGCTCGGCGTAAGTATCAACGACGATGGACGCGAAGCTGTTCGCATCGATGTCAAAGTCCTGGATCAGCCGTCCGAGGAGTGTTCGATACGGCCAGCCGTCGGCCGGCTCGTCGATCTGGGACGCGACGACGACTGGCATCTGCTCCGCGGGCCGAGCCTCAGTGATGAGCCTCAGCTCCCAAACCACGTCCGCGAGCGCCATCGTGCACGCGTCGTAGCCAATGACCGTAGGCAGACCCCATTCGCTGTGCCGCCGAAAAATGTCGACGACCGCGCCCGGTTCGGGGACGGTCCTTGCCTCGAGTGCCGCGTTTGCATCTGGCTGCGGTTCGTCCCCGTGACCCCACAGGATGAGGATCCGCTGATCACAGCGACCCCAGCTGTCCTGTTCCATCGCGAGGAGCTGCTCGACAGATGTCACACCGGGGCGAGGCGTGACAGTCGCGGTCCGAGGATCTGTCACCGTCGACATGCCGTTCTCGTTCATGCACACCGAGATCTCCAGCTCCGTACCAACCAGGCCAGCAACGGCCGCCTGGGCCTCGTCGAGGTCACGCCGGGCGAACCTCTCCAATCCACCATCTACAGCCATCCACAACAGAACTGACCAGGACGTTGACACTCCCCAACCCCCTCAGAACCTTGCGGGCCGATCCTTCTCCGAGGACCCTCTGATCGGCAGGCCGCGGCTAACAATCCTTGCTTCAGCCGTTTCGTCCAGGGGGTCTCATGAAGTTCGCACTGTTCACGACCATCGATTTCGATCGTGCCGCCGGCGAGGCAGACGAGGTCATCCTCGCAAGGTGCTCCGCCTTGGTGCAGGCGATCGCGCAGGACGTCGATCTGGCACGAGACCTGGAGCGGTGCTGGATGATCCGGCGGGACCCACCTGATGATGGGGTTCGCCTCCACATTCTCGGCACCTACTGGAACGGTGCAGGTGCGGACAATGCCCGGCGACGCCTTACTCGATTCCTCTCCGAGGAGAAACGACAGGGCGGTCAAGCGCCGCAGTTCAGCCTCGAGCGCAACATCGCGATCTATGAGCAGGACGAGGCGTTCGAAGGCATCGATCCCGTCAAGGGATCACCGCACATCTGACGGCTCAGATCGGGTTCAGCTCGTGTCCTGAGCAGTCGGGGCCACCAATCCGCTGCGGTGAGCGAGCGCAGCCGCCTCCGTCCGACTGGTGACGCCCAGCTTCGCCAGGATGCGCGAGACGTGAACGCTGGCGGTGCTCTCGCTCATCGTTCGCCCCGGGACTGAGAGTGCCCGCGCGATGCGACGGTTACTCAGCCCCTCGGCCAGCAACTGGAGGACTTGCGACTCGCGAGCGGTGAGGTTGAAGGGCACCACCGGTTGGGCCGTCGCCGGAGGCTGCTGCGGAGAGGCAAGGTCAGTCCGTAGCCGAAACGCCGCACTGAGGCCGTCGACCGAACCAAGAATCGCGCCGAGGCCGTGATGGCTCGCGATCTCCCTCGCGGCTCGCAGTCGGGCCCCGGCCAGTCTTCGTTGGCCACCCACGCCGAGCGCGGTTGCCTCCTGCACGAGGCAGTACGCCAGTACGGATGGCGTGCCCGCCCAGACCTCGCCCGCAATGCGCCACGGGCCGTCCTCGGTGGGTGCACTCAGCCGGGCGTGCTCGGCCTCGTCCAACCGTTGGTATGCCGCGATCTCGGCGGCTGCCCCGCGACTCGCTGGTCGAGCCGCCAGCCGGTTGACTCGATCGAGGAAGTCCTGCGCAACGGCCAGGTCTGCGATGCGCTGGCCACCATCATGCGGCGGACGCTGGGCAATGCGATCCGCCGCGGCGCGCAGGCGCAGCCAGACCAGTCGTGCGATCAGCTGCGGATCATCGTCACCAAGGGCGCTCAATGCCTCGTCGAGAACTCCGAGGGCGTCATCCGGACGATGCGTCCACAGCAGGAGCTCTGCTTGCACTGCCGCCAGCTGACCGACCGTCTGGTAGTCGTCTGCGTTGGTCCTCGCGGGGAGGCGCGCAAGTCTGCGGTTCGCCTCCTGGAAGTCGCCGCGCGCCGTGGCCACCTCGACGCCGTAGATCACCAGCATCACCTCGACGCCGGCAGCAGGTCGCCGCTCGAATGCCTCGGCGAGCAGCGCTTCTGCCTCACCGAGCCGTCCCAGCCGGATGAGTTCTGATGCTGCGTTCGACCAGAGCAGCACCGCGTCGCTGGCCTCCGCACCGAGCGACCGCGCCTCGTCGATTCCTGTGAGCGACGTGGTGAGCGCGTCCTGCCAACGCCCATCGTGCTCAAGCGCGAACGCCTTGTTCACGTATGCAGCGACCAGTCGATCGCGGTCGCCGACGTCTCGCGCCAGTCCGAGCGCGATGTCGAGCTGCTGAAGGCCGGCGTCGGTGTCACCGAGCAGCACCAGGTCAAGCCCGAGGAGGTAGCCCGCTTTGATCTCCTGAGCGGTCATCCCGGCCCGCCTCGCCAGCTCCAGCGCATCCCGCGCGAGCTCGGCGGACCCGGAGTAGTCGCCTTGCACCATGAGGTTCCCGCTGCCAACGGCGGCGCGGGTCGCCGCGTCTCCCCACCGCTCGATCCAAACATTGGCTTGGTCGCGCTCGACCCGCGCCGCCCACAGTTCGCTGTTCATGTCCAGCAGCAGCCGGCGGACAACCCTTTCGTCACTGCTCTCGTCCGCGATGGACAGAGCTCGCGCGAGCAAGCCTTGCGTCAGGTCGTTGCGGCCGGCCCAATGAGCAACCTCGGCGGCCTCTGAGAGCAGGTCAAACAAGCTGACTGTCTCGCCCTCGAACCGCTCACCGTCGGCCATCACCACACGGCCCCGAAGCTCGATGCCGTGTTGGTAGAGCCGCACGGACTCCGGGTAGGCGTAGGCCCGCGCGGCAGCGCGGGCGGCCGCCACCGTCGTGGTCAGCGCACGGTGGTCGTCATCGGCCAGGGACCAGTGGTAGGCCAGCTCGCCGAGCACCACGACATCTGTGCTGCCGCGCCGGTGGGCATCCCGCTCGAGCGCCGTAGCTATCGCCGCGTGGATTACCTGCCGCTCGCTCGGCAACAGCAGTTCGTATGCGACTTCACGAGTGAGCGCATGCCGAAAGCCGTACGTGGTCGGCGGGCGGTACACGAGGACTCGTCGATCCACCGCTGCGCGGACCGCGGATGACAATCGATCGGGAGCCAGGCCGCAGGCCGCGGCCACCACGCTGTGCTCGACGTCGCGGCCGATGGCGGCGACGCAAGCGACCAGTTGGCGGCTGTCGTCGGGCAACCCCGACAGTCGAAGCCGGACGGCGTCGGCGATCCGATGCGGAATATCTGTGACCCGGCCGGCGCCAGCGCTGACGACGATCTCCTCGACGAACAAGGGGACTCCGCCCGACCAGGTCTGCGCATACTCGACAACCGCGTCCGTGGCGTCCGGGCGGATCGAGCGGACCAACCTTGCGGTCAACTCGTGAGGCAGACCCCGGAGCGCGACATGGTGCGAGTGTCGGTAGCGCACCAGTCCGGTGAAGGTGCCCTGCCACTCGACGTCGTCAGGCAGGTCCTCGTTGCGATGCGTGACCAGGACAAGGACCGGCCGATCGACCAGGCCATGCAGCACGTAGGCGAGGGCGTGCAGCGTCGATCTGTCCGCCCAGTGCGCGTCCTCCACCGTGACCACCAGTGGCTGGCTATCGGCCAGCCCGTCCACCAGCTGCAGCACCAACTCGAAGACGTGTACCGGACTGTCCCCCGCGGCGCGCGCGACCGTAGACCCCTCGGCCAGGACGGCATTCGGCAGCAGGAGCGCGATGTCCGACGCGGACGGGCCAAGAAGATCGCGCAGGCCGTCGTCCCCGATCTCGCCGCGAAGGGTACGCAGCATCCGGCGAAACGGCAGGAAGGGCAGGTCGCCGGCGCTGATGTCCAGGCAGGCGCCGCCCAGCGTCCGGCAGCCCGACGCCTGCGCTCTCGTCAGAAACTCTTCGAGCAGCCGCGTCTTTCCGATACCGGCTTCTCCACTCAGCAGCACCAGGGTTGGTTGTCCCTGGCGCGCCTCATGCAGCGCGCCCACGAGAGCCGACAGCTCCTCGTCACGACCGATCAAGGTCGGGCTCACGAGACCGGAGCCGGCCGTAGGGGCCATGGCTCACTATCCCGAAACTGCCGCCTCCGGCGCACCGACTTCTCCCGGCGAGCGTGGACATCGGCAGGGTGGGGAGTCCGTCCATGCCCAAGGTCCACGTTCGCGGGGAGCGCGGCATTCCCGTGGACTAAGGGAGTCGGTCGGTCCGGGTAAGGGTTTGCCGGATTTCGTCCACGGCCAGAGCACCGACGCTCGGCCCATGGACACAGTCAACCGCCGATGGGGCCTCGTCACCGCAACGATCGTCGCCGCGCTGCTGTTCGGCCCAGTCGTCTTCGCCGCAGTCCGCGCGATCGTCAACCTGCCGGTCAGCGCGGCGTCGATCGCTTGGGCGCAGGTCCACGGCGCCGAGTGCACCGCATACCGGGACCTGACCATCGCGTGCGCCGAGATGGACGGCGGCTTCTCCAACCAGGGAACCACCTTCGGCAACGTGTGGCTGTTCGACGAGAAGGGCGGCAGCGCGCGTCAGCGTCACGAGGCGAAGCACTCGACCGAGTGGGCGCTGTTCGGCGGGGGGCCGACCTTCCCCCTGCTGTACGCCGGCGAGCACATCCGCGCCGGCGACATCCGGCGCAACGCCTTCGAACGCTGGGCCGATCTCGACGACGGCGGCTGGGGAGGTCACCCCGCCGACTGATCCCACTCCGCTGGCAGTGAGCCAGCGCCCGCTCCACCACCGCTGAGCCGAGGCCGTGGATCGCCACGTCCTCAGCCGACCTCGCCCATTTCACACCCAAGGAAGGACCTGTCATGCCTGGCTACTGCGGCGGCCGCGCCGGCACAACCACGACCCACGAGCAGAGCGACACCACGAGCAGGGAAGCGAGGTGACCGCGTTGGCAACGTACGAACTGGTCCGAACTGAGGCAGTCGAGCTGGCGCCGAGCACGGCACAGGAGTCAGCCGCCGTGCGGAGTCACTTGGCGTGGGCGGTCGTGAGCACGCTGCTGTGCTTCGCCCCGACTGGAGTCGCGGCGGTCGTGTTCGCGGCGCGGGTGCAGCCGTTGCTGGCCGCCGACGACGTCGCGGGCGCTCGGCGCGCATCGAAGATCGCCAAGCGGTTGTGCTTGGTCAGCCTGGCGCTGACCGTCCTGTTCGTCGCCGTGATCGCGGCCGGTGTGGACGGGTATGCGGCTGGCCCGACCGGGCCCTGACGCCCCGAGGTTTGCTCGGCGGGACGCTGCCGAGAGTCGTGGTGACGTCTGCCAAGCCGCAGCGCTTCGCGGATGTTCTCCTCGTACCGCGAGCCCCGGCAGCGCGTGAAGGCTCATGAAGCCGACGGACAGGATCCGTCGTCCTTCGACACGGCTCCCGCAATCCGACCGACGAGACGCCGGCCGGCTTCACCCCTTGCTGCATTCGGGATGTTGGTCAGGTCCACGACCATGACGGTGACTGACAGAGCTCACTGCGTCAACGCGCCGTAACCAGGCGTCGACCCGGAGTCGGGGACGGCCTCGATGCGCGGGGTCGCCTTGCCGATGTGATCTCCGGCCGGTTGACCTCGGCTACCGGAGGGCCATGCTGGACGCGCGGCGCGGGTCGCGCCGCGTCCTCAGCGTGGAGGAGGTCCTGATGAGACGCATGGTGGTGGTGGCGGCGCTGGGAGGTGCCGGGCTGCTGGTGGCGTTGGCGGCAGCGCCGTCGGCCGGGCGGGACCGCCCGTTCGGCGCGGCTGATCTGGTGGCTTTGAAGTGGGGTCCGGCGCCGGAGGAGAAGGATCTTGGTACGGGTGGTGGCCTGCCGGCTCCGGGCGGCCAGTTCACGAAGTCTCAGATCGAGCGGTTCCGGTGTACCAGCGCGGGCAACCCGGCGGCGGCCGTGGACATCTCGTGCAATACCACGGCGTACAACCAGGACTGGAATCCGGACAACGAGATCGCCGTCGCGGTCGACCCGACCGACCCGAACCATCTGGTGGCCGGATCCAACGACTACTTCTACCGGTTCAACAACTCCACCGGCGCCCGGCAGGCGCTGGTTCCGACCGGCTTCTTCACCAGTTTCGACGGCGGCGCGTCTTGGATCGACGGGCAGATCCCGCTGCGGAGCGGCAATGGTGCCGGTGACCCGTCGCCGGCGTTCGACGCCCGGCACGGCGTGGTGCTGATGGCGCAGCTGGAGAACACAGGCGGCCAGGGATCGGCCAACGTCTCTCAGGGTGACGTGTCCGTGAGCCGCTCGACCGACGG